>CANCAO010000265.1 GCA_947374105.1 Comamonadaceae bacterium
GACGAGCTTTCAAAGCGCAATCCCAAGCTCATCTACTGCTCGGTCTCGGCCTACGGTCACACCGGCCCCGACTCTCATCGACCCGGCTTTGGCCTGATTGCCGAAGCCAAGAGCGGTGCCATGTCGCTGATTGGCGTGCCGGGCGAGCCACCGCCGCTGTTCAGAATGCCCATTGCCGACATGTACGCGGGCATGCACGGCGTGTCGGCGATTTGCGCCGCGCTGTTTGGCCGTGTCAGCAGTGGCCGGGGCCAGCACATCGACATTGCGCTGTACGACTGCATGGTTTCCATGCACGATTTCGCTGCCCAGTCTTACCTGATGAGCGGCGGCCAAGAGTTGCCGGTGCAGACGGGCCACGATTTGCCGCAAAGCACGGTCTATGGCGTGTTCACCGCCCAAGACGGCTACCTGGTGATTGCTGCCCAGATGACCGACACCTGGATCAGCTTGGCCCGGCTTATCGGTGGCGAAGCCTATGCGGCGGACCGCAGCCTGCACGACCAAGCTGGGCGCAATGCCAACCGCGAAAGCATTCTGGCCAAGGTGCGCGCCTGGACGCTGGCACGGTCGGTGCAGGACTGCTGTGCCGCGCTGGACGCGGCGGGCGTGCCTGCCGCCCCGGTGCAAACCATCGACCAGGTGCTGAGCGATCCGCAAACCCTGGCGCGCGGCATGGTGGTGGAGCAAGACCACCCGCTGCTGGGTAAGATCAAGCTGCCCAACCTGCCGTTTCGTTTCTCGGATTGCGACACCTCACCCAGCGGCCCCGCGCCGCTGTTGGGGCAACACAACCGCGACATTGCAGCCAGCGTGGGCTACTCAGAAGCCGAGATTGACACCTTTGTGAATGAGGGTGTTTTGTACGCTGAAGCCTCCGTGAAACAACTAACCCAATAAAGACCCATGACCGACCAATACGCCGTGATCGGCAACCCCATCCAGCAGAGCAAGTCTCCCCTCATTCACACGGCATTCGCCAAGGCAACTCAGCAAGACTTGGAATACACCAAGATCGAAGGTCATGTGTTTGCCGATGATGTGGACGCTTTTCGTGCCCGTGGCGGGCGCGGCATGAACATCACCGCGCCCTTCAAGATCGACGCCTTTGCCTACGCCACCGAGCGTTCCGAGCGAGCCCAACTGGCCGGGGCCGCCAATGCTCTGAAGTTTGAAGGCGACCGCGTGATGGCCGAGAACTTTGACGGTATAGGTCTGGTGCGCGACGTCACGCACAACCTGCGTTGCCCGCTCAAGGGCAAACGCGTGCTGGTGCTGGGCGCGGGCGGCGCGACGCGCGGGGCGCTGCTGCCCTTTCTGGCCGAGCAACCCGCCGAGCTGGTCATCGCCAATCGCAACTTGAAAAAGGCGCAAGAGCTGCTGCTCATTGGCGCGAGCCGGGGGAGTGTGCGCGGCTGCACCTACTCAGACTTGGAAGGCCAGACTTTCGACGTCGTGTTCAACGCCACCTCCGCCAGCTTGAAAGCCGAGCTGCCGCCCGTGCCAGTCTCGGTGTTTACCGGCTGCACCCTGGCGTATGAGCTGGCCTACGGCAAGGGCCTCACGCCTTTCCTGCGTCTGGCGCAAAACGCCGGTGTCAAGCAACTGGCCGACGGTGTGGGCATGCTGGCCGAGCAGGCCGCAGAGGCGTTTGAGTGGTGGCGCGGTGTACGGCCCGATACCCAGGCTGTGATTGACACACTCACTGTGCCGCTGGTCTGAGTGCTTGCAGCTCTCAAGGTCAGACACAGACTTGTCTTGCCTAGGCCTATACTTTGCGAATGAACGAACTAGTACATTCGCCGCGATCCACCCGTTCGCCCCGTGTGGCCGCCAATGCAGTCAAGGTAGCCAAAACTTCACCGCGCGAGACCACGCGCACCAACGACCCGGCTCGCACGATGGCGGAGATTTTGAAGGTTGCCACCACGGAATTTGCGAACAAAGGCCTTGCAGGCGCACGCATCGACGAGATCGCAGCCGCCACGCGCACCAGCAAGCGCATGATTTACTACTATTTTGTGAGCAAAGAGGGCTTGTACATCGCCGTGCTGGAGGATGCTTACCGGCGCATGCGCAGCATCGAATCTGAGTTGCACCTGCAAGATCTGACCCCCGAGGCCGCGCTGCGCAGGCTGGTGGAGTTCACCTTCGATCACCATGCCAACAACCAAGACTACATCCGTCTGGTGATGACCGAGAACATGGAGCGCGGGGCCTACCTGGCCCAGAGCAAGAGCATTCAGGAGCTCAATGTGCCTGCTATCCAGGCCATTCGCCATCTCTACGACCGAGGGGTGGCACAGGGCGTGTTTCGCATCGGGCTGGATCCGGTGGACATTCACGCCTCCATTTCTGCGTTGACATTTTTCAACGTCTCTAACCAACACACCTTTGGCCTGATCTTCAAGAACAAACCACAGTCGCCCAAGATGATTGCGGCACGACGAAAGAGCATCGTTGAGATGGTGGTTCGTTTTGTTCAGGTCTAAAAGTTAAATTTTTTTCCAAGCAAATTAAGGGTTTCCCCTAGTACATATAAAACTAACTGGTTCGTACATTATAGGTACAACCTTTTAAAGGAGATTGCTTCGTGCTTCAAAAAATGATTGACCGTTACTGCCAGGCGCTGACCGTGCTCATGGCCGCCGCCCTGGCGCTGATGGTGGTACTGGTGTTTACCAACGTGGTTTTGCGCTACGCCTTTAACTCGGGCATCACCGTATCTGAGGAGTTGTCGCGCTGGCTCTTTGTATGGGTCACCTTCATGGGAGCCATTGTGGCCATGCAAGAGGGTGCGCACCTGGGTACGGACATGCTGGTGTCACGTTTGTCGGTTCGGGGCAAAAAACTCTGCCTGGTGCTGGGTCACCTGCTAATGCTGTTCGTCTGCTGGCTGCTGTTCAAGGGCTCGCTAGAGCAGGTCAAGATCAACTGGGACTCCACCAGTGCGGCCATGGAAGTGTCCCAGGGCTTTTTCTATGCGAGTGGTTTGGTCTGTGCGGTGTCGGGCGCGGTCATCTTGCTCAATCACCTGTGGCGCTTGCTGACGAACCAGCTTTCAGAAGCCGAGCTGATTGGTATTCGGGAATCCGAAGAAGAACCCATCGACGTGCCGAAACCCTTGGCCTAACCCAAACCACAAGAAGAACCACCATGACTATCGCTGTTTTTCTGGGCTCCCTGCTCGCCGCCATGGCGCTGGGCATTCCCATTGCTTTTTCTCTGTTGTTGTGCGGCGTCGCTTTGATGTGGCATATGAACATGTTTGATGCGCAAATCCTGGCGCAAAACATCATGGAGGGCGCCAATAGCTTTCCGCTGCTGGCTGTGCCCTTCTTCATGTTGGCAGGCGAGGTGATGAACACGGGTGGACTGTCACGGCGCATTGTTGACTTTGCGCTGGCGCTGGTCGGCCACATTCGGGGGGGGCTGGGCTATGTGACTATCGTCGCGGCCTGCATCTTGTCGGCCCTGTCGGGCTCGGCTGTGGCTGATGCGGCTGCGCTCACCGCTCTCTTGTTGCCCATGATGGTCAAGGCCGGGCACGACAAGGCGCGCAGTGGCGGCTTGATTGCGGCCTGCGGCGTCATTGGCCCCATCATTCCGCC
>CANCAO010000266.1 GCA_947374105.1 Comamonadaceae bacterium
GGGGTGTTAGCAAGTGTCGAATCGTCAAAATGCAAACTGCCAGCAGTTTGGCTTTAAACAGAGACCCCAATTGCAGGCCTGCACCAGCAGCCATCAATCCCAGAGGCAGGGAGGCGGCGGCAATGGTTTTGACGGTGGGTTCAGCCCACACGGGCAAAGTAAAGCCCAGTACATTGGCCAGCAGCCCTGAACTGGTGGCGATGATGAGGGGGTTGCGCATGAGCTCGCGGCCAAAGTGCCGTTTGGCTTGACGGGCCATGGGCCAGACTGCGCCGATGTTGTACATGGGCACACAAAAACCGATCAGCATGGCGATGTACAAACCGCCTTCAGCCCCTGCAAGCCGAGTGGCCAGGGCCAGACCTACGAAAGAGTTGAAACGAAAAGCGACTTGCGCACTGCCCGCATGTAGCTGGGTGTCGATGTGCCGACCGATCCAGGGCAGCCAGGGCAGGGCGTACGATAGCGCGATACCGCTCAACCCCATGCAAAGACCCGCAGCAATCAGTCCAGATGCGGCGTTGAAGTCCAGCGGGCTTTTGATGATGCTATGAAACAACAGCACAGGAAACAAGAAGTAATAAACCAATGACTCCACCGGTTCCCAAATGTTGCGCTTGAGCGCTGTGAAACGGCAGACCAGATAACCGCACAAAATGAGGGAGAAATCCGGGAGCAGGAGTTGGATGTAGTTCACGAAGGCGAAAATAAAAGTGAATTTCAGGGCAATGTCGTCCAAGACTATATGCTTAACGTTGTTAAACCATGAAAAAACTCATCACCCTTGTGTCGTGCTTCTTTGCCCTGACCGTGTTAGCCGTGAAGGCTGACGCGGCCACCATGGAAGGTTTGCAATTCGAAGATCAAGCCCGCTTGGCTAATCGTGATCTCAAGCTCAACGGCTTGGGGATTCGCTCTATCTTTATTTTCAAAGCCTATGTGGCTGGCTTGTATGTGAGTGAAAAAGTGGGTACCACGCAAGACATGCAGCGTTACTCCGGACCCATCAGGTTACAGCTGCGCATGTTGATGGAGATCGGTGCGAGCGACATCAAAAAAGCCCTGGTCGATGGTATGCGCAAGAATGTGAACGAGGCCCAGTGGTTGGCCATGCAGGACCGGGTCGCGGACTTTACGCGGACGATTGAATCCATCGGTGTGGTTCGCCCAGGTGACACCATTAACCTTGATTTTGTGCCCGAGCGGGGTTTGTTGTTGGCCGTTAATGGCGTCGACAAAGGGGGCGCTATTCGTGGCCTTGATTTTTACAGTGCAATGCTGGCCGTCTTTGTTGGCGACGATCCGGTGGATACCCGACTCAAGCGAGGGTTGCTGGGTCAGCTTGCGTCATAAAATTCGGACAGTTAACTTCAAATAGGACACTTCATTATGCAGCGCCGCGTCTTTTTTGTACTGAGCATATTGGCTACTGCCACAGCCACTTTGGCTCAAACCTATCCCAACAAGGTAATCAAGCTACAGGTGCCTTTTGCACCCGGTGGCACGACGGATATCATTGCCCGGGTTATCGCTGACCCGCTGTCTAAAGCTTTGGGTCAACCCGTGGTTGTGGAAAACAAGGCGGGTGGCGGGGGCGTAATTGGGGCCAATGAAACGGCAAAGGCCATTCCTGACGGTTATTCGCTGGGCATTGCTACGGTGTCCACAACAGCTGCCAACCCTGCGATCAATCCCAAAATTCCCTACAACCCGCTGACTGATTTCACACCCATCATCAATATCGCGGCCACGCCCAACGTCATTGCCGTGAATCCTAATTTTCCGGCAAAAGACTACAAGGCGTTTGTTGCTGAGTTGAAAAGGTTTCCGGGAAAACATTCTTTTTCCTCGTCGGGTACGGGTGGAATTGGGCACTTGCAGATGGAGCTCTACAAGAGCATGAGTGGCACGTTTGTCACGCACATACCCTACCGGGGTGCGGGCCCTGCCTTGAACGACACCGTGGCAGGTCAGGTGCCTATTATTTTCGACAACCTGCCGTCAGCCCTGCCATTTATTCAGTCGGGTCGGCTTGTGGCTATTGCCGTTGCCGCACCCCAGCGTTTGGCGCAATTGCCCAATGTGCCCACCTTCAAAGAGGTGGGGTTGGAGCCGGTCAATCGCATGGCCTATTACGGCATTTACGGTCCGAAAGGCTTGCCTAAAGAGGTGGTTGATAAAGTCAATGCTGGGGTTCGTAAAGCACTGGAAGATCCAGCCGTGAGGCGGCGAATTGAAGACACCGGCTCACTGGTCATCGCTAATACGCCGGAGCAGTTTGCAGAGCAAATCAAGGCGGAGTACGCCGTTTACAAAAAGGTGGTTGATACCGCCAAGCTCAAGTTGGATTGATGGACGCCGCAGTGGGTGTTGATGCCTTTGTCGATGCCTCTATTGATGCCTTCATAGACGCCTTGTGGCTGGAAGAGGGGCTTTCGAAAAATACGCTCGCGGCTTATCGGCGTGATTTGACTTTGTATGCCCGCTGGCTAGCTGAGCGTGGCCCCGCGCTACTGGCCACTAGGGAGTTAGACCTTAGCGCCTATTTCTCGGCTCGACACGAGAAGACCCGGGCCACCACGGCCAATCGACGGTTAACGGTGTTCAAACGATTCTTTCGCTGGGCTTTGCGCGAACGTTTGCTTCAAGCCGACCCCACCCTCAAGCTGCAAGCCGCCAAGCAGGCCTTGCGCGTACCCAAGACTCTGACGGAGGCCCAGGTGGAGGCCTTGTTGACCGCGCCCGGCGACGATACGGCCATGGCCTTGCGTGACCGTACTATGCTGGAGTTGATGTATGCCAGCGGCTTGCGCGTGAGTGAGTTGGTGACGCTCAAGACTTTTCATGTCAGCTTGATGGACAACGTGCTGCGTGTCATGGGCAAGGGTAATAAAGAGCGCTTGCTGCCCTTTGGTGAGGTCGCGGCGAGTTGGTTGCGTCGCTACTTGAGTCACGCGCGTGCTGAGCTGTTAGGGGCTAAGCAGACCGATGATTTATTTGTGACCCACAGGGGACAAAACGCGGGCACAGCCATGTCGCGTGTGATGTTCTGGATGATTGTCAAGAAATACGCGCTTGCAGCGGGTATCACATCGCCTCTGTCGCCCCACACTTTGCGCCACGCCTTTGCCACGCACTTGCTCAACCATGGTGCCGATTTGCGTGCTGTGCAGATGCTGCTAGGGCATGCCGATATTTCCACCACAACCATCTACACCCATGTGGCGCGAGAGCGACTCAAGACCTTGCACGCCCAACATCACCCGCGTGGGTAAATGGTCTGTCAATCGTTGAAGAAAAGCTTTGCCGATAACAAAGGATTTTCTTGGGCGTTAGATGATCGTATGACCCGTAGGCAGCAGCGATAATTGAGTATGCCTATGGATCCACCGAATTTGCGTCAACAATGCCAGGCTTTGCTACAGCTTTGTGACCCCGCGTACAAGGCGCGAGGGGTTGACGCCCTGGATGTGAGTGGCCCATTAGGGGCCGAACAGGCGTTGCCTGAAGTTCCCGGCATTCCAGGCCGCCTCAATCGGCCCGAGCTGGTGCCCCATACGCAGATCAAGCTGGGCGCCCTGACCACTCGCCAAGGCCAT
>CANCAO010000267.1 GCA_947374105.1 Comamonadaceae bacterium
TCGCAGCGCAAGCTGCTGCCCGTGTATGGCCTGAACTACAAAGACGAGCGCATGGCGGGGTTGCGTTGGTTGTCCAATTTTGGCAATCCCTATGAGGCCTCTTTGTACGACCTCGACGGCCGCATTGGCATTGATTTTGGGGTATATGGCGTGCCTGAGACCTTTGTCATTGATCGCCAAGGTGTGATTCGCTTTAAGCACATTGGACCGCTCACCCCTGAGGTCATCCGCACCCGCATCGAACCCTTGGTGAGGCAGCTCAATGCTTAAATTCATATTGACCCTGTGCTTGGCCGTGCTCACCACGCTGAGTTACGGTGCAGAGGCACTACCGGCTGCCGATGACCCCGTGCTGGAGGCGCGCATGCTGCGCATCACTGCCGAGCTGCGCTGCCTGGTGTGCCAAAACCAGACCATTGCCGACTCGCACTCCGGGCTGGCCATTGACCTGCGCAAGCAGGTACGCGAGATGCTGCAAGCCAAGCAGAGCGACGCGCAAATCATCGACTACATGACGGCACGCTACGGCGACTTCATTCTTTACCGCCCCCCGGTCAAAAACACCACGCTCATTCTGTGGGTCGGCCCGGCGGTGATGCTCGTCGCGGGATTTTTGATCCTGATCCTCGTGCTGAGGCGGCGCAGTCGCATGAGCGCTGACCAGTTTGACCCCGAAGACCCTCAAGAAAAAATCTAAACAAAACTCTAGCCGTCACACCATGAACACCACCATCGCCACCCTTAAACGCCAGCTCTCGCAGCTCAAAGAACTGCATGAAGCCGGTGCGCTAACTGCGGCCCAATACGAGGAAAGTAAAGCCACGCTGGAGCGTCGTCTGCTGGATGAAGTCTTGCATGGCGCGCCCGATCTTGAAGAACCCGCCACAACTTTACCCACACCAAGCACATCAAACCCAAGCACGGCAAATGCGGCTCCTACCGCCACCACGCATCGCACCTCACGCCCCTTGCTGATCGGACTGATGGCCGGTGTGGTCGTCATCGCCGCAGCCGGGTACTGGTGGAAGGGCTCGCCCGCACAAATCGGATTGGGCACAGACGCCAGCAACACCAGTGCCGCAGGTGACCCGGCCTCTCCCCACGCCACGAATTTCGATCAAATTGCCGCCATGACCGATCGCCTCGCCGAGCGACTCAAAGAGCAGCCGCAAGACGCCGAAGGCTGGGCCATGCTGGCCCGCTCCTACAGCGTGCTGGGCCGCCATCCCGAGGCGCTGAAGGCTTACGAAAAAGCCGTGGCCCTGCGCAAAGACGACCCCACGCTGATGTCCGATTACGCCGACTCGCTCGCCGTCAAAAACAACCGCAGTTTGACGGGCGAGCCGATGAAGTGGGTGGAGCGCGCACTCAAAATCGACCCGCGCAACCTCAAAGCCTTGTCACTGGCAGGCACCCACGCGTTCACGCGCAAAGACTACCGTGCTGCCGTGAAGTACTGGGAGCAAGTGGTGCAGTTCGGCCCAAGCGACAACGACATGGTCAAAGGCGCGCAGGCCAACTTGGCTGAGGCCCGTGAACTGGCCGGCCTGCCGCCTGCTGTCCCTGCTGCGGCATCAACCAACGCGCTTTCGGCCTTGGCAGATGCGCCTGCGGCGGGCGGTACTGTGGCCGCTGCGGCAACAGGCGCCACCGTCAGCGGCACGGTGTCGCTGGCCCCCGCCTTGGCCAAGCAGGTCAAGCCCGACGACACGCTGTTCATCTTTGCCCGCGCGCCCGAAGGCTCACGCATGCCGCTGGCCATTTTGAAAAAGCAGGTGAAAGACTTGCCCTTCAACTTCAGCCTTGACGACAGCCTGGCCATGTCCCCCGCCGCCAAGCTATCCGGCGTGCCCGAAGTGGTCGTCACCGCACGCATCAGCCCCAGCGGCAACGCGATGCCACAGCCGGGTGACCTGTCCGGTCAAACAGAATCGGTTCGTGTGGGTGCATCAGGGCTCAAGCTTGAAATTCGGGATGTGGTCAAACCTTGATATCACACACCAACGCAGCCATACGGGTGACTGCAACATGAACTACCTCTACCTCTACCTGATCGTCATCGCACTCATCCTGGGGCTCTACATCCGACGCCAACTTAGGATTCATACCATCCACGCCACCGAGTTTGAAGTGATCGAAAAAAGCGGACTCAACGAGCCGCCGTCTTTGCATCCAGTCATCGATCCGGTTCGCTGCTTTGGGTCTGGCGCATGCGTCAAAGCCTGCCCGGAAGAAGCCCTAGGCATCATCAACGGAAAGGCCGTGCTCAAAAACGCGGCGGCCTGCATCGGCCACGGAGCTTGCTTGGCTGCGTGCCCGGTGGAGGCCATAAAGCTGGTGTTTGGCACTGAGAAACGCGGTGTTGAGATCCCCAACATCACGCCCGAGTTCGAGTCCAATGTGCCGGGCATTTTTATCGCAGGCGAGTTGGGTGGCATGGGCCTGATACGCAAGGCCGCAGAGCAAGGCCGACAGGCGATTGCGTCCATCCGCAAAAAGAAACGAGACAAGACAGACTTTGATGTGGTCATCGTGGGCTGCGGCCCAGCGGGCTTGTCAGCAGGTCTATCTTCCATCCATCACAAGCTGCGCTACAAGCTTCTGGAGCAGGAAGACTCTCTCGGCGGGTCTGTTTACCATTACCCGCGTGGCAAAGTGGCCATGACAGCACCTTTTGAGCTGGATCTGATTGGCAAAGTCAATTTTGGCGAAGTCGAAAAAGAAACCTTGCTGAAATTTTGGCTCGACGTGGTCAAGAAAACTGGCCTGAAAATTTCATTCAAAGAGCGTATGGAAGCCGTTGAACAAGTCGATGGTCAATTTGTGGTGCGCACCAACCAGGGCAGCTACCGTGCAGGCACGGTGCTGCTCACCATGGGGCGCAGAGGCACGCCGCGCAAACTCGAAGTGCCGGGGGAAGAAACAGCCAAGGTCACCTATCGCCTGATAGATCCCGAACAGTACGCAGGCATGTCAGTGCTGGTGGTAGGCGGCGGCGACAGTGCGCTGGAGGCCGCCATTGCAATCTCGGAGCAGAAAAAGGCAAGCGTGATTCTGTCCTATCGAAGCGCCGCTTTTTCAAGGGTCAAAGAGAAAAATCGCCTGCGCCTAGCGCAGCAAGAAAAGGCCGGACACATCCGCGTGCTGCTCAGCTCTACCGTCAGTGCGATCCATGAGCGTGATGTAGAGATCGAGCATGAAGGCACCAACCTACGCTACCCGAATGACGCAGTAATCATCTGCGCTGGAGGGCAATTGCCGACGCCCTTGTTGCAAAAAATCGGGATCCAATTCGAGACCAAATTCGGCACGGCGTAGCCGGGCCATCGTTACGCCAACGCCCTACTTTTGCCCACCATCGTCACAGTAGTGACAGCAGCGCCGCCACCGTTTTGTCGGTCGCCCCTTGGTGGGTTTTGGCAAATTGCTCGGCCGCCTTCGCCATGACAGCCTGACACGCAGGGTCACGCACCAGCGCTGTGGCGGCGATGACCGATGCCGCCATGTCCACATGCCGGATGGCCGCGCCTGCTGATTCAGCCAACTTTGAAGCCTCGGTGAAATTAAAGGTGTGCGGCCCCATGAACACCGGGCA
>CANCAO010000268.1 GCA_947374105.1 Comamonadaceae bacterium
ACGTCCAAGAAGTTGGCAGGCTCGCCGCCGAACAACTTGATGGTGTCCATGGTGGCCATGGCCAGGCCAGCGCCGTTGACCAGGCAGCCAATGTTGCCGTCCAGGCTGATGTAGGCCAGATCAAACTTGCTGGCTTCGACTTCAGCCGGATCTTCTTCGTCCAAGTCGCGGTAAGCCACGATCTCAGGGTGACGGAACAGGGCGTTGGCGTCGAAGTTGAACTTCGCGTCGATGGCCTTGACGCCGCCATTGCCTTCGAGGATCAAGGGGTTGATCTCGACCAGCGAAGCATCGGTGTCCATGTACACCTTATAGAGCTTTTGCAGAATATCCATGCACTGAGCAGTGGAGCCCTCAGGCACGCCAATGCTGTTGGCCAGCATTTTGGCTTGCCCATCGGTCAGACCGGTGGCCGGATCAACCATCTCGGTGATGATTTTTTCGGGTGTCGAGTGCGCCACTTCCTCGATGTCCATACCGCCTTCACTGGACACAATGAAGGCCACGCGCTGGGTGGCACGGTCGGTCACAGCCGACACGTAATATTCTTTTTTGATGTCCGCGCCATCTTCAATCAGCAGGCGACGCACTTTTTGGCCTTCAGGGCCCGTCTGGTGCGTGATCAGCTGCATGCCGAGGATTTCACCGGCGATTTTGCGCACATCGTCAATGGAGCGCGCCAGCTTGACGCCGCCGCCTTTGCCACGGCCACCCGCATGGATCTGTGCTTTAACCACCCAGACCGGGCCACCCAGCTTTTGAGCCGCTTCCACGGCTTCTTGCACCGTGAAGGCGGGAATGCCGCGCGGCACTGGAATGCCAAAATTGCGCAAGATTTCCTTGCCTTGGTACTCGTGGATTTTCATGAGGACACTCTCAAAAATAGATGGAATTAATCCGCACACATAGCCCAACACCTTTCTGTGCTGGATGCCCGTGACAGTTCCGTGAATGTATCATGTTGCAGTGCACCAATCTTGGGCTGAACTTACAGCCGTAGTCAACGCGCACGTTTCACTGGGTCAACAGGATCGCACCATGCCAAAAATATTCATTGACGGCGAAGCCGGCACCACCGGCCTGCAAATACGAGAACGGCTGCAAGCCATGCCCGCCATAGATCTGCTCAGCATCGCCCCGGAGCAGCGCAAAGACGCCAACGCCAAACGTGCGCTAATGGCCCAGGCCGATCTGGTCGTGCTGTGTCTACACGATGAAGCCGCCATCGAATCCGTCGCCATGATCGACGCGCTGACGGCGGCCAACCAGGGCATCGGCCCCAAAATCATCGACGCCTCTACCGCGCATCGCACGGCGCCGGGCTGGGTGTTTGGATTTCCGGAGTTGGTGGCCGGGCAAAAAGAAGCTGTGGCCCTAGCCCGCCGCGTGGCCAATCCTGGCTGCTACGCCACCGGTGCCATTGCGCTAATTCGCCCTCTGGTGGACGCAGGCCTACTACCGCGTGATTTTCCACTGGCATTGCCCTCGATCAGCGGCTACTCCGGCGGTGGCCGCACCATGATCGAGGCCTACGAGAAAGGCGAGGCCCCAGCTTATGAGCTATATGCCCTGGGTCTCAAACACAAGCACCTGCCGGAAATCATGGCCTACACGGGCTTGACGCGTCGGCCCGTGTTCACACCGTCAGTCGGCAACTTCAAACAGGGCATGCTGGTGCAACTGCCCCTGCACTTGGACCTGTTACCCGGTCAACCCTCGGCCCAAGACCTGCATCAGGCCCTGGCCCGCCACTACCAGGGCAGCGAATGGGTGACGGTGGAGCCCGCTACCGCCGACGGCAAACTTGACGCGCTGGCGCTGGCTGACACCAACCGTATGGAGTTACGCGTCTTTGCCAACGATGCTTCGACGGATGGCTTTGCACACGCCGTGCTGGTGGCGCGACTGGACAACCTGGGTAAAGGGGCCAGTGGCGCAGCGGTGCAGAACTTGAAGTTGATGTTGGGGCTTTGAGATTGCTATTTATTTCATAGCTGATTACGCTGTATTTCATTGCTCTGCAGGCCAACAAGGCCTGTAAATTCAATCCTCAAACACCTCATCTGGTGCTTCTGACACCACACGCCGAATTACATCGCCACCAAAGCCTCGGCTGGCCAAAAAGCGCATCTGACTGGCGCGCGCTTTGGCGTCGACAGCAGGCTCACCAAACTTTTTGCGCCAGACCTCGCGCGCCCGTGCCAACTCGGTAGCGCGCAAGTCGCTCACCGCCTCAGCCACGGCTTGCGGATCCAAGCCCTTGCCCTGCAACTCCTGCTGAATCCGCGCCACGCCCAGCTTGGCCGAGCGGCGATGGACAACGGAGTCCACAACGCGTTGCTCATCAATAAAGTTCTTGGCTTGCAGCTCATCCAAGGCTTTGTCCAGCGTGCCCGGCACTTCCTCAAAACGGGCCAGCTTGCGCTCCAGCTCAAGGCGGGAATACTCACGCCCGCTGAGCAGGCGCAGCGCACGGCCTTTGAGGGAAATAGATGTATTGGACAATTTAAAAGCCTAGTGCCGCCCTAGATTTCCGCCTACGCGGGAATGACGAACGGTTACGACTCCACCTTTTTAGCGCCAGCCTTCGTCTTGCCTGCTGGGGCAGCCTCAGCCCCCAGACCCAATAAAGGAATGCCCAAGGACAAACGCACCTTGTTCTCAATCTCCATGGACAGATCGGGGTTCTCGCGCAGAAACTCGCGCGCATTGTCGCGGCCCTGGCCAATTTTTTCGCCGTTATAGGCGTACCAAGCACCGGATTTGTCAATGATGTTGGCGTTCACCCCCATGTCGATGATCTCCCCGTGGCGGCTGATGCCTTCACCAAACAGGATGTCAAATTCAGCCGTCTTGAAGGGTGAGGCCACCTTGTTTTTGACCACCTTGACCTTGGTCTCGTTGCCAATCGCCTCGTCCCCTTTCTTGATGGTACCGGTACGGCGAATGTCCAAGCGCACCGAAGCGTAAAACTTGAGCGCGTTGCCGCCGGTGGTGGTCTCAGGGCTGCCAAACATCACGCCGATCTTCATGCGGATCTGGTTGATGAAAATCACCATGCAGTTGGTCTTTTTGATGTGGGCGGTGAGCTTGCGCAGGGCCTGGCTCATCAGGCGAGCTTGCAAACCGGGCAGGCTGTCGCCCATTTCACCTTCGAGCTCGGCCTTGGGGGTGAGTGCCGCCACCGAGTCCACCACGATCAGATCGACCGCGCCGGAGCGCACCAGACTGTCCACAATCTCCAGCGCTTGCTCACCAGTGTCGGGCTGGCTGATCAGCAGGTCTTGCAAGTTCACGCCCAACTTTTGCGCGTACTGGATGTCCAGCGCGTGCTCGGCATCGACAAACGCGCACTGGCCGCCGATTTTTTGCATCTCGGCAATGACTTGCAGCGTCAGCGTGGTTTTGCCAGATGACTCAGGGCCATAAATCTCAACCACACGGCCACGCGGCAGACCACCCACGCCCAGCGCAATGTCCAGACCCAGCGAGCCGGTGGAGACCACCTGGATGTCTTCAATCACCTCGCCCTCGCCCAGACGCATGATGGTGCCCTTGCCAAATTGCTTCTCAATCTGGGCCAAGGCCACTTG
>CANCAO010000269.1 GCA_947374105.1 Comamonadaceae bacterium
CGGGCGGAAGGGGCGCGTTGCTCTTCCAGGGCGGCGCGTACCGCATCGAGCTGTTCGGGCGTTAGCAGGCGCATGAGTTTGCCGACGAACTGCATCTGGCGGCGCTTGCCCTCAAAGTTGGTGATGCGTTTGGCGTCCACCAGCGCGTCTTTCAATTTGTCGGACAAGTCCAGGCGCGCCATCAGGTCGGCGCGCAGGGTCATTAGCTCTTCACCGAGTTTTTGCAGCTCGGTGCTTTCGCGTTTGAGGTCGGTTCGGCTGATTTCGTTGTCGCCTTTGAGCTCGCGTTTGAGCTCAAGGTCAAGCTCGCTGCCCTCGGCGACGAACTGGCCTTTGACGAAGTAGCCTTTTTTGGGTTTGCGTGACATGATGGGGATCAGAGTGGCTGCACGTGGTGTGCTGCTTGGGCAAGTATCATAGCTCCCGATATGAAAAAACTTGCCCCCCGCGCTCCAAAGTCCATCCCACGCGTCACTTCTTCCGCTGACAGCGGCTTCAGCTATAGCCGCCCCTACTTTGAGGAACTGGTGGACACCGCCTTGGCGCACGCCAAAAAGCTGGGTGCTACCAACGCTGGGGCCGAGGCCTCTGAGGGTTGTGGCCTGAGCGTCTCCGTGCGTAAGGGCGAGCTGGAAAACGTGGAGCGTAACCGCGACAAGTCGCTGGGCGTCACGGTCTACCTGGGCAAGCGCCGGGGCAACGCCAGTACGTCGGATTTCTCCAAAGCGGCCATTCACCAGACCGTGCAAGCCGCCTATGACATTGCGCGTTTCACGGCGGAAGACCCGATGGCGGGTTTGCCGGACATCGAAGACGTCGTGCCGTCCACACAAGCCCTGCCCGAGCTGGATTTGTTCTACCCTTGGGCCATCACCAGCGAGCAGGCTGCGCAACTCGCGCTGGTGTGCGAGTCCGCCGCGTTGAAGACCGACAAACGCATCACCAACAGCGAAGGCGCGGCGGTCTCGGCCCAGCAGTCGCATTTTTTCAGCGCCCACACCCACGGTTTTCGCGGCGGCTACGCCAGTTCACGCCATTCCATTTCGGTGTCGCCCATTGCAGGCCGGGGCGAGGATATGCAGCGTGACGCCTGGTACAGCTCCATGCGCCACCCGGACGATCTGGCCTCGCCCGTGGCGGTGGGTCGCTACGCTGCCGAGCGCGCCTTGAGCCGCCTGCACGCTCGCAAAATCCCCACCACCCAATGCCCGGTGCTGTTTGAGTCGCCCCTGGCCGCTGGCCTGCTGGGCGCGCTGGTGCAGGCCCTGAGCGGCGGTGCGATGTACCGCAAGAGTACGTTTTTGCTGGATTCGCTGGGCAAGCCCGTTTTACCCAAACACATCGACGTGCGAGAAGACCCCTTCATCAAGCGCGGCAAGGGCAGTTCGCCGTTTGACGATGAAGGCGTGCAGGTCAAGGCCCGCACAGTCATTGATGCCGGGCGCGTGCAGGGCTATTTTTTAAGCACCTACTCGGCCCGCAAGCTGGGCATGAAAACCACCGGCAATGCCGGTGGCTCACACAACCTGACGCTCACCTCGCGCCTGACCCGTGCCAGTGATGATTTGGATGCGATGCTGGAAAAATTGGGCACCGGCCTGTTCGTCACCGAGCTGATGGGCAGCGGCGTGAACTATGTGACGGGTGACTACTCACGCGGGGCCAGCGGCTTTTGGGTCGAGAAGGGCCGCATCGCTTTTCCGGTGCAAGAAATCACCATCGCGGGCAATATGAAAGACATGCTCAAAGGCATCCAGGCCGTGGGGGCGGACACCTACAACTACGGTGCAAAAACGGTGGGGTCGATTCTGGTGAACCGCATGAAGGTGGCGGGGAGTTGAGTCAATTCCCATAACTGGCCTGTCAAGGCTGGGGAGCATTGTTCTGCTTGCGAAATGCCAGAGGCGTGATGCCAACTTCTTTGCGAAAAAATTTCACAAAATTAGTCGCCTCATCAAAGCCCAGTTGATCGGCAATGGCTTGCACGGGCAACACGGTGTGCGCTAGCAAACGCTTGGCTTCCAAGCCCAGGCGTTGCGCGATATAGGCCTTGGCGGGCATGCCTGAGCCCGCTAGGCTGGCGCGGGTAAGGCTCTTCTCGCTCAGTTCTAAACTGTTTGCGTAATGCTGAACTTGATGCTGGCGACAGAACTCCAGCTCCAACGCTTGGCGAAACCGTTTAAAGTGCGTCAGCGTGGGGCTGCTTGGGCTTTGCGGTGCGGCGTCCATGGACTGCCAAACCGACAGGTGCAGCAGCGAACTCGCCATCTGCAAGCGCATGAGTTCGTTACGCACTTCAACACCCGCAGTGAGTTGGCTATCCGCAAACATGAGATCAAAAGCGCTGCACACCGCAGCGTGTTGGGTGGTGTTCAAGGTGCTATGGCAAGCCATATCCTCCAGCCGCCGGACAAGGCCAAGCTCATCCGTACTGGCGCCGCGCGGCCCTGTGAACACGCTCTCAGGGCGCAATGCGGCCATCCAACCTGTCCAGGGTTTTGAAAAGTCGTAGCGCATCACCTGCCCCGGTCGGATCAAGAGCCATGAGCCCTGCCGTGCGCAATGGGTTGTGAAATCCACCATGATGTCGGTGTGCCCGCTCAGCACACCAATCAAGCGAAAGAAGTCAGCCCGTTGCAAGCGTAAAAAATGTTCGGGAGGTGCTCTGCGCTTGAGTTCATCAATCGACATGAGCTCAATGCCCAGCCGATCTTCTTGTGGTGGTTTAAATCCAAGTTGAACAATGTTTGATTTCGATGCCATGGCTTAAATGTCTTGTATTTACCATTTTATGCCGCGTATTTACCTGTCACAAATCAGCGCAGGCCAGCACACTGAGGACTTGCCCACTCGGTTGTCAGTGGGTTCATGTCACAAGGAGTTTCGTATGAAAGCAAGTCAAGTTCACCGCACAGTTTGGGGTGCTGGTTTCCTCGCCATGGCGGTGTTGAGTACATCCGCGTTGGCACAAGCGACCTTCAGCAAGGACGAGGCGCGCAAGCTCATCGAACCCTTCTATAGCATGCTGAACCAGCCCGCTACTAAAGACCTGAAGGCGCTGTCGGAGCAGGTGTTGGCGCCTGAATGGAAGTCTTACGTCAATGAAGTCGCGTTCAAGGGGCGCGATGGCTTTGTGGCCCAAGTGGGTGGTTTTGGAAAAATCGTTCCAGATTTAAAGTGGGATATCAAAGATGTGCTGGTGGATGGCAATCGCATCGTTGTTCGCAGCGAAGCCAGTGGCACGCCAGTGGCTGCATTTTTGGGTGTACCACCCAGTGGCAAAAGCTTCAAGATCATGACGATAGACATTCACACCATCATCAATGGCAAGGCCGTGCTAGCTCATCATGTGGAAGACTGGGCCATGGCCTTACGGCAGTTGGCTGCCCAATAGGATAAACCGCAACGTCAGTCCAGTTTGGCGTTTGAAACTTTGACTACCTCGCGCCAGCGGGCGATCTCCGTGCTGATGTAGGCCGCTGCTTCAGTGCGGTTCATTTTGGGGACGGTGGAGCCTAGAGAGACCCAGCGTTCGGTGATTTCGGGGGAGGTCAAAGCCTTGTTCACCTCGGCCGTCATCTTGTCTTG
>CANCAO010000270.1 GCA_947374105.1 Comamonadaceae bacterium
GATCTGCGCAGCGTCCCAAGCCCAAGCCGCTTCGCCTGTGAGGATTTTTTGAGCCATGGCGGCGGCCTGGTTGGCCTGCTTGGCGTCCAGCTCGAACTCGCGGGCCACTCGGTGCACCTGGGCATCCGGGCAAGTGCATGCACCCAAGGGAGCCCACTCCAGCAGGCGGTGCATGGCTTGACCGATGAGAGATTGGGGGGATTCTGTTGCTATTGATTTAGTAGCTGCTTGTGCTATTGGATATTGGGCTTCAGGCAGAATTGGCAATGAAAATGGAATGGTTTTTTGAGTTGGAAGTTGCCCTTCGACAGGCTCAGGCCGAACGGGGCTTGGCTTCGAAACATCGGAGGTAGGTTCCTCGCCACCCTGGATGGCCTCACACCCACCCTTCAAGCGCTGCCACCAACTCCCCTCATTGGCACGGTTCGGCTCTACCGAAGACAACACCAAGCGCTGACGCGCACGCGTCATGGCCACGTACAGGCCGTTGAGCTCCTCGCGCTGGCGGGCCTGGCCCTCGGTGGTCAGGGCCAATTCGGCGCTGGCAGGGGCGCGGGTTTCACTGGCCAGGAACATGAAGCTGTGGGGTGCTGCGGCCTCGCCCGGCCAATCGACCAGCACGCCCATGGTTTGGGCTTTGGGGCTGGGTGCGTCGGTGTCGAGCAGCAGCACCAGCTTGGCTTCCAAACCCTTGGCCCCGTGCACGGTGAGCAGGCGCACGGCGTCGGCGTTGGCCCACTCCGGTGCTTTGACGCCACCGGCCTTGAGGGCGCGCACCAAGGCATAGGGCGTGGCGTACCGCCCGCCGTCCATCTGCAACACGGCCGTTAACAGCGCTTGCAGGTTGGCCAGAACACTCTCTCGCAAGGTATCGGGCGCAGCCGCCGCAAAGCGGGCCAGCACGTCGCCGTGCTGGTAGATGGCGTCCAGCGCGTCATGCGGTGGGAGTATGTCTAGCCAGTCTTTGTATTTCATCAAATTAGCTCCTAGCCCTTTTAATTCATGCGTATGAAGCTCCTCTTTTTGTAGCAAGTCAAACCAGCTAGTGCGCTTCGATCCGTCATTCCCGCGCAGGCGAGAATTCAGTGACGCCGTGGCCGCGCTCTTTTGCGCCCGTTGCCGCGCCAACTGCGCCAGTTCAATCAGTCCTTCATCACCCACACCAAACAGCGGCGACTTGAGCGCACGGGCCAGCGACAGGTCATGCGCGGGCGAGACCAGCGCGTCCAGCAGAGCCACGATGTCTTGCACTTCGGGCGCTTGGCCCAGGTCGGTCTTCTCGGGTTGCTGGGCTGGGATGTGCCGCGCGCGCAACTCGTCTTGCATGACAGCCAGCCGGTCGCGTTTGCGTGAGAGCACCATGATGTCGCGCGGGTGCAGGCCAGCTGCGATCTGCTGCGCCAGCCAGCGGGCGGCTTGGCGACACTCCTGCGTGCGCAGGGTTTCTTCGGCTAGCTCTTGCGGGGTGGTGAGGCTGTCGCGCCAGCCCTCGATAGCATGCGCGTGAGATTCACCTTCTTGCAGGTCGGCCGCAGGGCGTGCGATCTGCGGCAGGCGTAGCACAGCCCCGGTGGCGGTCGATTCCGTGGTGTGGACGCGAAAGCCGTGGAACTCGCCCTGCGCTTGTGCCTGCCCCATCACCTCATTGACCAATTGCATGACCGGGGGCGCGTTGCGCCGCGTGTGGTCGCAGCTCAGACGCTCGCCATTCAAGTGCTCCACCAAAAACTGCTGTGCGGCCATGAAGACTTGTGGCTCGGCACGGCGAAAGCGGTAGATGCTTTGCTTGGGGTCTCCCACAATGAAGACGCTGGGCGCTTGTGCCCCACCGCCCGTGCCCGCGTAGCCGCTCAGCCAGGCCTGTAGCGCCTGCCATTGCAGCGGGTTGGTGTCCTGGAACTCATCAATCAACAAGTGGCGGATGCGTGCGTCCAGCCGCTCTTGCACCCAGCCACCCAGAACAGGGTCTGACAGCAGGTGCAGGGCCGCACGTTCCACATCGTTCATGTCCACCCAGCCGCGCTCTCGTTTGAGGGCGGAAAAGGTGGCGATCATCACCCGGGTGAGCCGCACCATGCGTTGCTGATAGAGCCAGGCTTCGTGTTGAGCTTGGGCGGCTTGCACGCGCAGCAGTTGCGCCTGCGCCTCGCGCACCTGTGCTATGCCGGGTACTTTTTCGGTGAATTTGCGGGGGCTGCCGTCTTTGGTGAGCAGGGCCGTCAGTACACCTTGTGCGTCTGCGCTGGAGAGTGCGACTTCTAGCTCGCCGCCCTTGGCACTGAAGCTGGCTTGAGGGGCGCGGCCCAGGGTTTGGGCGGCTAGCCATAGGGCGGCGAGCAGGGGGTGAACAGTTCCTTTCGCCCTGAGCAAGTCGAAAGGTTCTTGCAAGGCCGAGGGGACTGGATTCCCGCCTTCACGGGAATGATGGGCGGCGGCGGGCAGGTCTGGGCCGGTGGTCAGGTCGACTGCGGCGGGCTGACGCAGAGATGAATCGAACTCTGGAAATTGCTCGCTGAAATGCGGCATCGACGTTTCAAGCACGCCGAGCGCGTCGGCCAACGAAAACTCGACACGCTTGGCCAGCGCGGCTTCCAGCGCCTTTTTGGCCTGGAAGCGGCCATGGACGGCCACAACGGCTTCGAAGTCCTGCCTGGCGGCCTGACTCTGCGCATCGTCTTTCAGGAGCGCCGCATAAAAGCGCCGCCACACCAGCGCCACGGCACGCGAGTCATCTTCGAGCAACTCGTAGTTGGCGGGCAGGTCCAGCGCCTCCAGCACAGCCAGGGGTGCTGCGCGCAGCAGGGCCGCAAACCAACTGTGGAAGGTGCGAATCTGCACCGGGCGACCTTGCATCAGCAGGGTTTGGTATAGATTTTGTAGCGGCTCACGCAGGTTCTGCGAGGCTTGCGGGCTTAAACCTCGGATTGAAAGTTGTTTTTCAAGCTCCTCTGGTGTGGCCTGGGAGAACTGCACCAGCCATTCGTTGAGGCGCTGGCGCATCTCGCCCGCCGCCTTCTTGGTGAAGGTGATGGCCAAGATTTCATGGGCGGCACTGCCCGCCAGCAAGGCCCGCAAGATGCGTGAGACGAGCATCCAAGTTTTGCCTGCGCCGGCACAGGCTTCTACCGCCACACTGCGTTGGGGGTCGCAGGCGATGGCGTAGAAATTTTGACTTGTGACGGGTTGGTTGTTGTATTCGTAGGCGGCTTGGGTCATGACGCTGCTCCCATTTTTGCCTGCCTGGCGGGGTTTGAATGAGGTTTTTGGAGTCGCTTGCGCTTGACCTCGCCTTCCCCCCCTATCCCCCCCCGCCCCCTTTCCACCCCCGCCGGGGCGGAAAGGGGGAGCCGGATTTGACCTCGCGGTGAATGGAGGGCCTGCATCTGAGATGTTTTGGACCTCGGTTTTTTAGGGATGAGGTTTTTAAAATTTAAGTCACCACCTCTAGCTCCGTCATTCCCGCGTAGGCGGGAATCCAGTGGCTCGGCAAGGCTGGATTCCCGACTGCGCGGGAATGACGGGGGCTGAGGCGGAAATAACGAAAAAGGCAGAGCGCGACATCCCCACAAAAATCTCACAGACAGGTCT
>CANCAO010000271.1 GCA_947374105.1 Comamonadaceae bacterium
GGCAGAAAATCCGATCCGGGAGCAGGGTTTAGCTGGGCGCTTTTGCAACAAAACCTGGGCTGGCCGACTCAGTGTTTTCCCGAGGTTTTAAAGCCTTTGCTGACTCGTTGATCTATTTTTGGATGGCCTTGCATTCCTGTTTTGACAGCAGGAATAAACCATAAAACCAGACAATATGCGGCCAAGCAAGGCAAAGTCCACGGTACGCCTTGTCCTTGCTTGTTCTGAGCCCGGCGTGTTTGATTTGGCAAGGCCTGTAGCGGCTTGGCTCTCTACGCGGCATTTTGGTTTTTGTCTGAGTGTTTTTATATTTTTCTACGGTCAAATCCAAGCATTCTCTTTTTGCGGCAGTACACTACCGGTAGTGTCTTGCAATCATGTGAGACCCCATATATAGTGCTTTCAGGACGCGCCTGAAATGCTGATTGACCGACCATAAAATCCGAATAAATTTGCCGAAGACGAGGAAATAATGCAAACCACAATGAACTCACCTACATCCCTTACCCTTGGCGTTCCGACACGCCAAAACCGTGAGAGCACTGCTGACAACCCGCTAAGCCATTACCAGATCCTGCGCCGCAATGGCTCTGTTGTGCCCTTCGAGCCTGCAAAGATTGCCGTGGCGATGATGAAAGCCTTTTTGGCCGTCCACGGCACGCAAGGCGCGGCTTCGGCCAGTGTCCGCGAAGTGGTGGACAACCTGACCCAAACCGTAGTGCGCGCCTTGATGCGTTCGCGCCCCGGTGGTGGCACTTTTCCCATCGAAGACATCCAAGATCAAGTTGAATTAGGTTTGATGCGCGGTGGTCACCACGAGATCGCTCGAGCCTATGTTTTGTACCGCGAAAAACGTGCCCAAGAACGGGCGATCCAGACCACCCCTCAAGCAACCCAAACCCCCGTGTTGCATGTCATCGATAACGGGCAGCGCACTCCTTTGAATCTGGATCGACTGCTAGATTTGATCGTAGCCGCTTGCACAAATTTGGGCGCCGATGTCAAAGCTGATCCGATTTTTTCTGAAACCTTGCGCAATCTCTATGACGGTATTCCTATGGAGGAGGTATACAAGGCCTCGATACTTGCCGCGCGCACCCTGATCGAAAAAGACCCCGACTACACCTACGCTACGGCACGTTTACTGTTTCACACCATTGCCCGAGAGGTGCTGGGACGTGACGTGCCACCGTCTGAGATGAGTGAAGCTTACGTGGACTACTTCCCGGGCTTTATCAAGCTAGGCGTAGAGAATGAGTTGCTCGACGAAAAACTCTTGCAATTTGATTTGAAGCGACTGGGTGCAGCCCTCAAAGCCGAGCGCGATTTGCAGTTTGACTACCTGGGTCTGCAAACTCTGTATGACCGTTACTTCTTGCACGTGCGCAAAAGCCGCATTGAGTTGCCACAAGCCTTCTTCATGCGCGTGGCCATGGGTCTGTCGCTGGGTGAGATTGACCGTGAAGCCCGCGCTATCGAGTTCTATGAGGTTCTGTCCTCGTTTGACTTCATGTCGAGCACGCCTACGCTTTTCAACGCAGGTACGCTGCGTTCGCAGCTCTCCAGTTGCTACCTGACGACCGTGCCCGACGATCTGGACGGCATCTACGAATCAATCAAGGAAAATGCGCTGCTGTCTAAATTTGCTGGCGGCCTGGGTAATGACTGGACGCGTGTTCGCGCTTTGGGCGCGCACATTAAAGGCACCAACGGCGAATCGCAAGGCGTTGTACCCTTCCTGAAGGTTGTGAACGACACGGCCGTGGCGGTGAACCAGGGCGGCAAGCGCAAGGGCGCGGTCTGCACTTACCTGGAGACCTGGCACCTGGACATCGAAGAGTTTCTGGAACTGCGCAAGAACACGGGCGATGACCGCCGCCGCACGCACGACATGAATACCGCCAACTGGATCCCTGACCTGTTCATGCGACGCGTGATGGAAAAAGGCGAGTGGACTCTGTTTTCGCCCAACAACGTGCCCGATCTGCACGACAAGTTCGGCGCCGACTTTGAGCGCGCTTATGTGGCTTACGAAGCCAAAGCAGCTCGGGGCGAGATCAAGCCCGCACGCACAGTGCAAGCCGCTGACCTGTGGCGCAAGATGCTCACCATGCTGTTCTAAACCGGTCATCCCTGGATCACCTTCAAGGATGCGTGCAACGTGCGCTCACCTCAGCAACACGCGGGTGTTGTGCACTCCAGTAACCTGTGTACCGAGATCACGCTCAATACCAGCGATACGGAAACTGCAGTATGCAATCTGGGCTCGGTCAATCTGCTGCAACACATCAAGGACGGTCAGCTTGATCATGTCAAGCTGCAAAAAACGATCTCGATCGCCATGCGCATGCTGGACAACGTGATCGACATCAACTACTACGCTGTCAAAAAAGCACGTGATTCCAATATGCGCCATCGCCCAGTTGGTCTGGGCCTGATGGGTTTTCAAGACAGCCTGTATGAGTTGCGAATTCCCTATGCCAGTGACGAAGCGGTGGCTTTTGCCGACACATCCATGGAAGCCATTTGCTACTACGCCTACTGGGCTTCCACCGAGCTCGCGGCCGAACGCGGTCGCTACTCCAGCTACAAGGGCTCATTGTGGGATCAAGGCGTGATGCCGTTGGACACATTGGATCTGCTGGCCAATGCCCGAGGTGGCTATGTCGAGGTGGATCGCTCCGTCACGATGGACTGGGACGCACTGCGCCAGAAGATTGCACGCCATGGCATGCGCAACTCTAATTGTGTGGCCATCGCCCCCACTGCCACGATCTCTAACATCATTGGTGTAGATGCCTGTATTGAGCCTTGCTTTGGCAATCTCTCGGTCAAGTCCAACCTGTCTGGCGAGTTCACCGTTATCAACGGCTATTTGGTGCGCGACCTCAAACGACTCGGCCTTTGGGATGACGTGATGGTGATGGATCTCAAACATTTTGACGGATCCCTCAGCCCAATCGACCGCGTGCCACAAGAACTCAAAGCGCTCTACGCCACGGCCTTCGAGATTGAAACCCGCTGGCTCATCGAAGCCGCTGCACGTCGTCAAAAATGGATTGATCAGGCGCAAAGCTTGAACATTTACATGGCGGGCGCTTCTGGCAAGAAGCTTGATGAGACCTACAAACTCGCCTGGTTGCGCGGCCTCAAGACCACCTACTATCTGCGCACCATGTCAGCAACACATGCTGAAAAATCCACCGTCACTGCGGGTCGAATGAATTCAGTCTCATCGGGCGGGAGCAGCGCACTTGAAGCTGCTGCCGCTGTCGCGCAAGCTCAAATGAGTTCTCAAGCTGCGACCGACATCAAATTCTGCGCGATTGATGATCCGGGTTGCGAGTCATGCCAATGAGATGAATGCCGATGCTATTGAGCAACACATGCAGCAACGATGTAAATGAACTCTTTTCATTTCATCGCGCTGCTCTGATAATTCGCTGATTGGAAATACCTATGTTGAACTGGGACGAAGAAGTCAAGCCCACACCGCAAATCTCTCACGCAAGCAGCCCGTTAAGCGGTCGCATGGGTGAACATCCTTCACTGGCGGCGGGATCTAACGCGATCTCGTTTGC
>CANCAO010000272.1 GCA_947374105.1 Comamonadaceae bacterium
ATTCATCAGCGCGACGACTGGCGTGGCGTGGGTGACGCCCAACTGTTGCGCCGGTACGAGCGGTCACGCAAGGCGGGCATAGTGGCCATGCAGACCGGAACGGACGGCCTGCAGTGGCTGTTTTCTCAAGGTGACAAAGCCAGCCCGACCCTGCGCAACTGGGGCATGAATGTGATCGAGCGAAGTGGTTTTCTCAAACGCTGGATGGCTAAACAAGCCATGAATTTTTAACTGGGTATCTCATGACATTTTTTAAACACCTTTTCGCCAGCACGCTGGTGTTGCTTTGCCTGAGCGCCACCGCCCAAGAGGCCACGATTCGTAAAAATCTGACCGAGCGCATTCCACAATTGCAAAAAATCGACGAGATCAGCAAAACCCCGCTCGCCAATTTGTATGAAGTCCGCGTCAATGGCACCGAGATTTTTTACACCGATGCCGAGGCCAACTTTCTGATCCAAGGGCAAATCATCGACACCCGCCAACACCGCAACCTGACCGAAGAGCGCATCGACAAACTGACCGCCGTAAGTTTTGATTCACTCCCGTTCAAAGACGCCTTCACCATCGTGCGCGGCAATGGCAAACGCAAACTGGTCGTGTTTGAAGACCCCAACTGCGGCTATTGCAAACGTTTCGAGCGCGACCTGGAAAAGGTGAGCAACGTCACCATCCATACCTTCCTCTACCCCATCCTGAGCCCCGACTCCACCGAGAAATCCAAGAACATCTGGTGCGCCAAAGACAAGGCCAAAAGCTGGCAAGACTGGATGCTGCGCGAGCAAACCCCGGCCAACGCCAGTTGCGACACGACGGCCATCACACGCAACGTCGAACTCGGCCGCAAACACAAAATCACGGGCACGCCCACCTTGATTTTTGCGGATGGCTCCCGCGTGCCTGGTGCCATCAACACACAACAGATCGAGAAATACCTCACCGACATCAAATAAACCGCCATGCCTGACCAACCAGCCATGACGAAAAACACCGCCAAACCCGCCGCAAAAACCACGGCTCGAACCAACACGCACAGCACAGCTATTCAATACCGCGTCGAGGTGGCCGATGTTCACGCTCACCTGTTCCAGGTCACGCTGACCCTTGCACACCCGGTCGCGCAACAGCGCGTCTCGTTGCCGGTCTGGATTCCGGGCAGCTACCTGGTGCGTGAGTTTTCAAAAAACCTGCAAAAACTGCAAGCCCGGCAAGGCCGACGCGCGGTGGCTATCCAGCAGCTCGACAAATGCAACTGGCAGCTGGATTGCACTGCGGATCAAGCCCTGGTGCTGCGTTACGAGGTCTATGCCTATGACGCATCGGTTCGCACCGCATGGCTGGATGCCTCGCGCGGCTTCTTCAACGGCACCAGTCTGTTTCTGCGCGTTGAAGGGCAAGAAGACACCCCCCACACGATGGAGTTGGTCGCCAGCCCATCCATCGCCGATTGGTCGGCGGCCACAGGCCTCACCCCTCAAAAAATCACGCGCCGTGGCTTTGGCACTTACCTGGCCAGCGATTACCACGCGCTGGTCGATGGCCCCGTGGAAATGGGGCATTTTTGGAGCGGCACCTTCACCGCTTGTGGTGTCCCACACCGCTTTGTGGTGGCTGGCGCTCCGGCCTCCTTCGATGGCGAACGGCTCTTGGCCGACACACAAAAAATTTGCGAAGCCGAAATTCGTTTCTGGCACGGCGCTGATGCCGGCAAGCGCAGGGGCCGCAAACCACCGCACGCCAATTACCTGTTCATGCTCAACGCCACCCATGACGGCTATGGCGGCCTGGAGCACTGCAACTCGACCGCCCTCATTTGCACCCGCAAAGACCTGCCGCGCCTGGGCAGCGACAAACCGACTGAGGGCTACACCACCCTGCTGGGGCTGATCAGCCACGAGTACTTCCACACCTGGAATGTCAAACGACTGCGCCCGATTGAACTGGCCCAAATTGACTATGGGCGTGAAAACTACACGCCCTTGCTGTGGTTTTTTGAAGGTTTCACCAGCTACTACGACGACCTGCTGCTGCGCCGCGCGGGCCTGATTGACGATGCGGGCTACCTCAAGCTGCTGAACAAGGCCATCAATCAGGTTTTGCAAACGCCGGGGCGAGCGGTGCAATCGGTCGCTCAGGCCAGTTTTGACGCCTGGGTCAAGTACTACCGGCAAGATGAAAACACACCCAACGCCACCGTGAGCTACTACAGCAAAGGCTCGCTGGTGGCCCTGTGCCTGGACTTGACGCTGCGCGCTGAAGGCCCGCATTCGCTGGACGACGTGATGCGCGCCCTATGGCAACGCTGCCACGGCGGCCCCATGCGCGAGGACGATGTGATAGCGGTCTTACAAACGCTGACCGGGCGCTCATTCACCAAAGAAATCGCCCACTGGGTTCACAGCACCGACGAGTTGCCTTTGCGTGAGCTGCTGGAAAAGCACGGCCTGGCGATTTTGGAAGAACCCGCCCAGTTGGCCCAACAACTGGGCCTGCGCGTCAGCGAAGACGGTGCGCTACAGATCAAGACGGTATTGCGCGGCGGTGCGGCAGAGAAGGCCGGGTTTGCAGCGGGCGATGAATGGCTGGGTCTGGAAGTAGGCACGGGCCACGCCACACAAAACTGGCGCATGACGCGGCTTGATGACCTGCCGCTTTACGCCGGCAAACACACCAAAGTGAAAGCATTGGTCGCCCGTGACAAACGTTTGGTGCAACTGGCGTTGACTATCCCGAAGGCCATCACCACTTGGCGGCTGGTCGTGCGCGATGCGCAGGGGGTCAGCCGCTGGCTAGCTTAGCGTCACCCGTTTGAACTTACGCTTACCCACCTGCAGCACATAAGTCCCCGCGCCCAGCTTGAGGCCCTTATCGCTCACGGTGGTGGCGTCCACCCGCACACCGCCGCCGTCTATCAGGCGATTGCCCTCACCGCTGGACGCTGCCAAGCCGGCTTGCTTGAGCAAAGCGCCAATGCCAATGGGTCCATCCGTCAAAGCGATGGTTTCCTCGGGAATCTCATCCGGGATGCCACCGCGTGAACGGTTGATGAAGTCTTGCTCTGCCGCATCGGCGGCGGCCATGGAGTGGAAGCGCGCTGTGATCTCCTTGGCCAGCATGACCTTGGCTTCTTTGGGGTTGCGCCCTTGGGTCACTTGTTCCTGCAAGCCCTCAATCTCGCTCAGCCCTTTGAAACTCAGCAAGGTGTACCAGCGCCACATCAACGTGTCAGAGATCGACAGCACCTTGGCGAACATGGTGTTGGGGTCTTCGCTGATGCCGATGTAGTTGTTTTTGGACTTGGACATCTTCTCCACGCCGTCCAGCCCTTCGAGCAACGGCATGGTCAAAATGCACTGCGGCTCCTGGCCGTATTCGGCTTGCAGGTGGCGGCCCATCAGCAGGTTGAACTTTTGATCGGTGCCGCCCAGCTCCAAGTCTGACTTGAGCGCCACCGAGTCATAACCCTGCATCAACGGGTACAAAAACTCATGCACCGCTATCGGCGTACCGGCCTTGAAGCGGTCATGAAAATCATTACGCTCCATCATGCGCGCCA
>CANCAO010000273.1 GCA_947374105.1 Comamonadaceae bacterium
TGGCCCGTTTTTACAAAGAGGTGCTGGGCTTTACCCAGACCGATTCAGGTGACCTGGGCGCGGTGCAGTTGGTGTTTCTGAGCCGCGACCCGACTGAGCACCACCAGTTGGTGCTTGCCAGTGGACGGCCTGCGGACTTGACCTTTAACGTCATCAACCAGATTTCATTTCGCGTGCCAGACTTGGCAACGCTGCGCGCCTTTCTGGCGCTGGCGCGGGCCGATGGCCAAGCCAGCGACATTCAACCGGTGACGCACGGCAATGCGATTTCGGTGTACCTGCGCGACCCGGAGGGCAACCGCTTGGAGCTGTTCATGGACACGCCGTGGTACTGCGAGCAGCCGCTGCGCGAAGCGCTGGATCTGGATCAACCGGACGAGGCCATCTTGGCCCGCTGCGAAGCCATGGCGCGCAGTCGTCCCAAGTTTCAACCCCGTGCTCAGTGGCAGGCCGAGATGGCACTCCGCATGGGCCAATCTGAGTAGATCGATAACCCCATGATGCGCAATTCAAAAACTCACATCCTCATTGCCGGTGGTGGCATCGGCGGCCTGACCGCGGCGCTGGCGCTGCTCAAGCGCGGCTTTGATGTGGACGTGTACGAGCAGGCCAGTGAACTCAAAGAAGTGGGTGCGGGCGTGCAGCTCTCACCCAATGGCAACCGTGTTTTGTTTGAGTTGGGTGTGGGTGAGGCGCTGATGGCTTTGTCGTGCGAAGCCACGGGCAAGGAGATTCGCCTGTGGAACAGCGGCCACACCTGGAAACTGTTTGACCTGGGCGCGGTGTCGGTGGCGCGCTACGGCTACCCCTACCTCACGGTCTATCGGCCCGATCTGATCGAGGTGCTGGCGCAGGCTGTGCGAGCCATCAAGCCGGATGCGATTCACTTGAAAGCGCACGTACTCGGTTTTACGCAAGACGCTCACAGCGTCACTCTGCAACTAGAAAACGGCACAGTGCAGGGCGATGCGCTGATTGGTGCCGACGGCGTGCACTCGGTCATCCGCCAAGGCTTGTTTGGCGCGGACGAGCCCGAGCACACCGGCCTGATGGCTTGGCGCGGCGTGATCCCCATGGAGCGCTTGCCCGAACACCTGCGCCGCCCCGTGGGCACCAACTGGGTGGGCCCGGGCGCGCATGTGGTGAACTACCCGCTGCACGGCGGTGCTTTGATGAACTTCATCGGCGTGGTCGAGCGCAGCGACATCCCAGTTGAATCGTGGAGCGTGCGCGGCTCGCAAGACGACTGTTTGAAGGACTTCGCGGGTTGGCACGACGACGTGCAGCGCATGATCCAAGCCACTGACACGCCGTTTAAGTGGGCACTGATGCAGCGTGCGCCGATGGCCCGCTGGAGCGAAGGCCGCGTGAGCCTGCTGGGCGACGCCTGCCACCCGACACTGCCCTTTCTCGCGCAAGGGGCCGTCATGGCGCTAGAAGATGGCTTCATCCTCGCGCGCGCACTGGAGGCCGACACGGATATTGCGAAGGCCCTGCGCCGCTATGAAGCTGCGCGCCTTGAGCGCACCCGCCGCATCGTGCAAGGCGCGGCCGACAACACCAAACGCTTTCACAACCCCGAGCTGGCCAGTGTTGAAGGGGCCAGCGCCTATGTGGACCGCGAGTGGAACGAAGAACGTGTGCGCCAGCGCTACGACTGGCTGTTCACTTATGACGTAACCCAAGTGCCCATATGAGACCTTGTGTGACAGACCAAGAGTTACACGCATTGAACTTTGCTCTGTCATCAACTGATTAAGGACCCCAGCATGAAACTCCACCCTCTCCTACCAGGTCGCCCCCTACTGGCCGCGCTGATCCTTGGCATCAGCGGCGTCGTGGCGTCGTTTGGCGCGCTCGCCCAAAGCGATGCCGACTACCCGCGCAAGCCCATCCGCCTGCTGCTCGGCTTTGCCCCCGGTGGCGGCTCCGACATCGTGGCGCGTCTGGTAGCCCAGCCTTTAGGCGAGTTGCTGGGCCAGAATGTGGTGGTGGACAACAAGCCCGGTGCGGGCGGCAACATCGCCGCCGAGATGGCCGTCAAGGCCGCGCCCGATGGCTACACCCTGGTGCTGCTGCCCAGCGGCCACGCCAGCGGCGCGGCCATGAAAAAGAGCCTGCCTTTTCACCCGGTGAAAGACTTCACGTGGGTCTCAACGATCACCACCTACCCGCTGGCGCTCAGCGTGGCACCGAGCTCCGCGCTCAAGTCCTTCGCCGATCTGTTACAGCGAGCCAAGGCCGAGCCGGGCAAATACAGCTACGCCACCTCAGGCGTGGGAACGGCCCCGCATTTGATTGGCGAGTGGCTGGTGAGTGAGGCCAACATCAACCTCATCCACGTGCCCTTCAAAGGTGGCACCGGCCCCATGACCGAAGTGTTGGCGGGCAGGGTGGACGTGATGATCGACACCATGACACTCACAGCCGCCTTGCTCAAAGATCAGCGCGTGCGCGCCTTGGCCGTGACCTCACCGGCCGGAGCCAGTAACCTGCCCGGTGTGCCCGCCGTGGCCGACCTGTTGCCGGGCTTGGTGTTTGAATCGTGGCTAGGGATTGCGGCCCCGGCGAACACGCCGGCGCCCATCGTGGACAAGCTCAACAAAGCCTTGCGCACCGTGCTGGAGCAGCCCGAGGTGAAACAGAAGTTGATCGCCCTGGGCGGCAGCCCGCGCGCCAGTTCACCAGCTGAATTTCAAACCCGTGTGGAGCGCGATATTGAGAACCTGCGCAAGGTGGTGAGCCAACGGCGCATTGAGTTGGAGTGAACGACCGTGGGGGCTACAGCCGCAGCACAGGGCCGCCCCAAGCAAGGCACGGCCCCCTCGGGGGGCAATTCAAGCTTTGGCCGCTTCCAGCAGCGCTCTGGTTTTGCTGGCCTCTTGCCGCGCAGCCGCCACAAAATCAGGGCCGGACGATGCGTACAACACGGCCCGTGAAGAACTGACGATGATGGGTGCGGTAGTTTCGCCGCTAGAACCACCTGTACTGCTGCGCCAGCCTGCCTTGACGGTGGCCAGCGCATCGCCACCCTGCGCGCCCACGCCGGGGATCAGCAGCGGCACGGTGGGGGCCACTGCGCGCACGCGTTCGATTTCTGCGGGGTAAGTCGCTCCCACCACCAGACCGAGCTGGCCATTCAGGTTCCACGGGCCTTGCGCCAGCTTGGCAATGTGCTCGTACAGCAGGGGCTGGCCTTCAACCGAAGCAAGGCGCTGGTTTTGCAAATCATCACCCCCGGGGTTGGAGGTGCGGCACAGCAAAAATGCGCCCTTGCCGTGGTACTTGAGGTAGGGCTGTAGCGAGTCAAAACCCATGAAAGGCGAGAGCGTGATGGCGTCAGCCCCGTAGCGCTCAAACGCCTCTTTGGCGTACTGCTCTGCAGTGCTGCCGATGTCGCCGCGCTTGGCGTCCAGAATGATGGGCACTTGCGGCGCGGCGCGGCGTATGTGGGCCATGAGCTGCTCTAGCTGATCTTCGGCCCGGTGTGCGGCGAAGTAGGCAATCTGCGGTTTGAAGGCGATCACCAGGTCGGCGGTAGCGTCCACGATGG
>CANCAO010000274.1 GCA_947374105.1 Comamonadaceae bacterium
CAACAAGGTCTTGCTCATGCCTCAATCTCCTCGGTGCTGCCCACATAGGCTTCCAGCACGCGCGGGTCTTGCGACACCTGTGCATAAGGCCCCTCGGCCAGCACGCTGCCGCGCGCCAGCACCGTGATGGTGTCCGACAGGTCGGCCACTACATTCATGTTGTGCTCCACCATCAGCACGGTGCGGTTGGCGGCTACTTTGCGGATCAGGTCAACGACGCGGCCCACGTCCTCGTGTCCCATGCCTTGCGTGGGCTCGTCCAGCAGCATCAGCTCCGGGTCCAGCGCCAAGGTGGTGGCAATCTCCAGCGCGCGTTTGCGGCCATAGGGCAGCTCCACGGTTTGGGTTTGCGCGAAGGACGTGAGGTCCACAGCCTCAAGCAGCGCCATGGCTTCGTCATTGAGCGTGTACAGGCTGGACTCGGGCTTCCAGAAATGAAAACTCGTGCCCAGTTTGCGCTGCAAACCGATGCGCACGTTTTCCAAAACAGTGAGGTGCGGAAACACCGCAGAAATCTGAAACGACCGCACCATGCCCGAGCGCGCCACCTGCGCTGCAGCGTGTCGCGTGATGTCCTGCCCCTTGTAAAGAATCTGGCCCGAGGTGACGGGCAAGAACTTGGTCAACAAATTGAAAAAGGTCGTCTTGCCCGCTCCGTTGGGGCCGATCAAGGCGTGAATGGAGCCCCGGCGAACCTGAAGGTTGACGTGGTCAACGGCCACAAAGCCTTTGAACTCTTTGGTAAGTCCCCGGGTTTCGAGAATGATGTCTTGGCTCATTGAAGAATGATAGCGTTTCGCTGGCTAGGGTTTACACCAGCAAACCGTTAAAGCATCCTGACCCAGATGTCATAAACCCTGGCAACGTCAGGCGCTGGCAGGGTTCTGTTTGCTATTGATTCAGTAGCTTTTTGCGCTACTGTTTAAAAGGCTTCAGACCAAAAGCGCATTCACTCTTCTGACATAAGCCGCCGGATCAGCAGGCATGCCACCTTCGGCCAGCAGAGCCTGGTCAAACAGAATGTGGGCCAGGTCGTTGAAGTGCACTGAGCCCGTACCGTCAAGTCCAAGTTTTTTGACCAGCGCGTGTTCGGCGTTGACTTCCAGCACGGGCTTGACCTCGGGTGCCGTCTGGCCGGCTTGCTTGAGCATGCGGGCGAGCTGGGTGCTCATGCCGTGGTCTTGCACCACCAGGCAGGCGGGGCTGTCAACCAGGCGGGTGGTGACGCGCACGTCTTCGGCCTTGTCCTTGAGCGCTTCTTTCAGCTTGGCGAGCAGGGGCTTGAAGCTTTCAGCGGCTTCTTCTGCGGCCTTCTTTTCGGCTTCGTCTTGCAGCTTGCCCAGATCGACCGCGCCCTTGGCGACCGATTGCAGCGGCGTGCCGTCAAAGTCTTGCAGGTAGTTCAGCGCCCACTCGTCCACGCGGTCGGTCATGAGCAGCACTTCGATGCCTTTTTTCTTGAAGACTTCAAGTTGCGGGCTGTTCTTGGCTGCGGCCAGGGTGTCGGCGGTGATGAAGTAGATGGCGTCCTGGCCCTCTTTCATGCGAGCTTTGTAGTCGGCAAAACTCACGCTCACCGTGTCGGTGGTGGAGCTGGCAAAACGCAGCAGCTTGGCCAAGCGCTCTTTGTTGCCAAAGTCTTCGCCCAGGCCTTCCTTGAGCACCGCGCCGAATTCGGCGTAGAACTTGCTGTACTTGCCCGCGTTTTTCTCTGTCTCAGCCTTGTCTTCTTCACTGAGAACGTCGGTCACGCCATCTGCCGACACGACAGGCGCTTTGTCATGCTTGGCCAAGTCTTCCAGCATGCCCAGCACGCGCTTGGTGCAGCCCTCGCGGATGGCTTTGACGTCGCGGCTTTCCTGCAGCAGCTCACGGCTTACGTTGAGTGGCAGGTCAGCGGAGTCGACGATCCCTTTGACGAAGCGCAGGTAGGTGGGCAACAGCGCCTCGGCGTCGTCCATGATAAAGACGCGCTTCACATACAGTTTCACGCCCGCAGACTTTTCGCGGTTGTACAAATCCATCGGCGCTTTAGAGGGGATGTAGAGCAACTGCGTGTACTCGGTGCTGCCTTCCACGCGGTTATGGGTGTGGGCCAACGGGGCTTCAAAGTCGTGGCTGATCTGTTTGTAGAACTCTTCGTACTGCTCGGGCGTGACGTCTTTCTTGGGTCGTGCCCACAGCGCGCTGGCTTTGTTGACGGTTTCCCACTCGCCGGTCTTGACCATGTCGCCGGGTTGGCGGCCGCCGGTCTCATCGCCGGGGACGATCAAGTCGCCGTCTTTCCACTCTTCTTTTTCCATCAGGATGGGCAAGCTGATGTGGTCGGAGTATTTGGCAATGATGCCTTTGACCTTCCAGGCGCTCGCGTAATCCATGGCGTCATCGCGCAGGTGCAGTATCACGCTGGTGCCGCGCTCGGTGCGCTCGATGGCTTCGACCTCAAAGTCGCCCGCGCCGCCGCTGATCCAGCGCACGCCCTCCGCCGACTGCATGCCCGCACGGCGCGACTCAACCGTGATCTTGTCGGCCACGATAAAGCCGGAGTAAAAGCCCACGCCAAACTGGCCGATGAGCTGGGAGTCGGTCTTTTGATCGCCCGAGAGTTTGGACACAAAGTCCTTGGTGCCGCTCTTGGCAATGGTGCCTAGGTGGTCAATGGCCTCTTGTGTGCTCATGCCGATGCCGTTGTCGGTGATGGTCAAGGTCTTGGCGGCTTTGTCGAAAGACACGCGCACTTCAAGGTTGGGCGAAGACTCGTACAGCCCGCTGTCGTTGATGGCCTCAAAGCGCAGCTTGTCACAGGCATCCGACGCGTTGGAGATCAACTCGCGCAGGAAGATTTCCTTGTTGGAGTAAAGCGAGTGGGTGACGAGGTGCAGCAGTTGGGCGACTTCGGCTTGAAAGGCATGGGTTTGCTTGCTCATTTGAAAATTTGGGGTTCAGAAGAATGAAAAACAGGCGCTGTTCAGCGGTGGAGAGGCTGAATTATGGGCGTATTGGTGGATTTCAAGACCCAGGAGCTTGGGGTGGACGGCGCAGCGGCATCAAGGAGGAGGCCAAAGGCCGGGGGACAGCCGCGTAGTCGTTCACACCAAGCGCATCGAAGCCGTGAATTTCAGTCCGCTCAATAATGACAAACTTGGCGGTATCAAACAGAAGGAGTCAGCAACATGCGACAAACGGTTCAAAAAACAGCGGTCAGCTTGGTCTTGGGTGTGGCCTCATGGCTGATGCCTTGGTGCGCGGGCGCGCAAACCATCGTGGACGCGGCCTATGTACAGGCGGCACTGCAACGCGGTGTGCAAGTGTGGGATGTGCGCGACGCGCGTGATTACGTCAAAGGCCACTTGCCCGGCGCGCTGAGCCTGGGCGACGCGGCATCCCTCTTGCGCGACCCGAACACCGAAGACTTTATCCCCACACCCCGCATTGAAGCCATGCTCGGCGCTGCGGGCATTGACCCAGCGCGCGAGACCGTGGTGTACGGCGCGCGCGGCACCTGGAACGCGTATTTCGGACGCTACACGCTGCGCTATTTCGGTGGCAGC
>CANCAO010000275.1 GCA_947374105.1 Comamonadaceae bacterium
TGACCCACGGCCTGGTGATGAGCGAGGCCGTGATGATGGGCCTGGGCCCCTACCTGGGCCGCGAGTACGCGCACGACCTGGTCTATGACATCTGCCGCGCCGCCCTCAAACAGCAGCGCCCCCTGATCGACCTGTTGGCCGAGCACCCCGAGATCAACAAGCACGTCACGCGTGAACAGCTTGCGAGCTTCTGCGACCCCATGAACAACCTGGGGCAGGCGGGGGTGATGGTGGATAGGGTGCTGGCTTCGCTGAAATAGGTCTTTGCGGAAAGCGCGTCGGCACTGCGGTACGCGGGCTATAGTGACGGCAGCGAATTTGTTAACGCCGATGATTCAGCGATGAATGGGCTGAAGAACCGGCGTGCAATTTTTTCTGGGAGTGTTATGACTGTTCAACCATTCAGTAGATCGGCTGCAAGCCTTCCTGCACACGGTATTGCGCCAAATTCACTGTCCGGTGTTAGGGTGACACGGATGTGTTTCCCTATATTGAGTTAGCCCGCACAAACGGCTCTAGTACATACTCAGCCATGCCAAACACAGATCCACTCGTTGTCGTCATCGGAGCGGGCGCGAGCAAAGAGGTCGCACTGCCACTGGGTTCCGAGCTCACTGCGTCAATAGCGAAAGCGCTTGACTTCAAAGTCGACGACTTTGGCAGGCTCAGCGGAGGCGATAGGCAGATCCGCGAATGTTTATACAAGTTGGCTCAGTCACCGACCAAGTCGCTCGGAAGCATTCACGACTACTTCCAGGCTGCGCTCAAGATTCGAGACGCTATGCCGCTTGCTCCGTCAATTGACAACTTTATAGACAGCCATCGGATGGACAAGAAAATCGCCGCCATTGGCAAGCTCGCGATTTCAGCTTGTATTCTGAACGCCGAGAGAGAGAGCGCGCTTTACGTCGACAAGAGCAACAGCTACAACAGGGTGGACTTTAAGAAGTTGTCAGGCACCTGGTACACCGAACTCTTTAGCATCGTCTCACAGCACTGTTCTCAGGCCGAACTTGAAGCTCGCCTCGCTAGACTAACGATCATCTCGTTCAACTACGACAGATGCGTAAAGCAGTTCCTGCGCCAATCGCTTCTGACCTACTACACCGTATCGGAAACCGATGCAGATAGCCTTGTCTCCAAAGTTACAGTACTGTATCCATATGGCTCCATCGGCCAGCTTCGTTTTGAAACTGGTGGCCTGGGCGTTGACTATGGGGAACAGATTTCCTCCGACGATCTCCTGGGTTCTGCTGCCTCTCTAAAGACGTTTACGGAGAGCGCTGACAGCGACTCGGACGACATCAAGGCAATTCGTAGCAGCGTCGCAGGTGCGAAGTTGCTCGTCTTCCTTGGATTTGCGTTTCACCCATTGAATCTAGAACTTCTCTACTCTGGCCAAGAGGCTCCGGCAAGCGGTCGAGATTGCGATGTGTACTGCACAGCCATAGGCGTCTCGAACAACAATTGCGAGTCGATTCGTGGCGATCTGACCACTATCGCTGGCTATGCCCGGGACAGAACGCGCCTCCATCAAGACCTTACAGCCCGTGGATTGATGTCCGAGTACTCGCGTCGACTAGCACGTCTGATGCACAGTCCCACCTAAGCCCTCACTCAAGCCGTGCCCCAACGGTAATCCACCGGGCCGATGCCAGCCTAGCTCGAACTTTAGCGCCCATGCAGGGAAAAAGGTCAATTTTTGAAATGATGCTTGGAAATCAATCCATTGCCATGTCCCAAAAGCCGCTGATCATCGAAGTCAAAGTAAAGCCAAATGCCCGCATAAGCCAGCTGAGCCAAGAGGAGTCTGGCCAATGGCTCGCGCAAATCAAGTCTCTGCCGGTGGATGGCAAGGCCAACTCGGAGTTGATTGGCTTGGTCGCCAAGCACTTCGCCTGCCGCAAGGCCGCTGTCTCGATCAAGACGGGGTCCGCTGGGCGGGTGAAGCTCGTCAAGATTGAGGCGCCCTATGAAATCCGCGCTCAATGCGGGTGATTGACTGAGCCAACCAGTTTGGCTCAGATCACACAGGGAGTTTGGACTTTAAGCCCACCAACGCAAAAGGCCCCGCTGCATCACGCAGCGGGGCCTTTTGCTTGATTCAGGAATTACTTCAGCGCCGCGATACCAGCTTTAGACACCACCTCATCCTGGGAACCCGTACCGCCAGAGCAGCCGATAGAACCAATGATCTTGCCCCCCTCCATGATGAGGTTGCCGCCGCGTGAGGCAATCACGTCGTCCAGGGTCAGGATGTAAATGTTGCCGCCTTCTTGCACGCCATTTTCAAACGCCACGGTGTTGCGACGATATTTCACCGCTGTGCGTGCCTTGTGCATGGAGATGTCGATGGAGCCTAACTGAGCGCCGTCTTGGCGCTTGAAGGCCACCAAGTTGGCACCGGAGTCGTACACGGCGCAGTTCAAGGCCCAGCCCTTGGCTTTGGATTCATTCATTGCACCCATCAACACGCCTTCAGCGCGGTCCAGCGAAATCGGGGAACCATAGAGGATGAAGTTCGGCATTTTTTCCGGAATGGCATCGCGCGCGGTGGGCGCTTGCGCGTGTGCGGCCGTTGCCGTCAGCAGGGCAAGGCCAATGGAGAGCAACGAGCTATGAAACTTGAGGGACATGGGGAATCTCCTGAACTTTTTTTACTTGCCGAAGACTTCAGCCCCAAGCCCTGTGCCTGCGGCCGCGCCACCCCTGCGGCAAATCAGGGCAACGGTGCATCATAGGCTTCAAGAAACTGGCGTACACAGGGATAATCCCTAGTTATGGACACAGGAATGGGCAAACAAAGAGTGGTGGTGGGTTTGAGCGGCGGCGTGGACTCTGCCGTAACCGCTTGGCTGCTAAAGCAACAAGGCCACGAGGTCATTGGCATCTTCATGAAGAACTGGGAAGACGATGACGACAGCGAGTACTGCTCGTCCAACATCGACTTCGTGGACGCCGCCGCCGTGGCCGATGTGATCGGCATCGAGATCGAACACGTCAACTTCGCCGCCGACTACAAAGACCGGGTGTTTGCAGAGTTTCTGCGCGAGTACCAAGCGGGCCGCACGCCCAACCCAGACATCCTGTGCAACGCAGAAATCAAGTTCAAGGCCTTTTTGGACCACGCCCTGCGCCTGGGCGCAGAAAAGATTGCCACCGGTCATTACGCCCGGGTGCGGCTGAACCAGGCGAGTGGAAAACACGAACTGCTCAAGGGCCTGGACCCGTCCAAAGACCAGAGCTACTTCTTGCACCGTCTGAATCAGGCGCAACTCTCCAAAACGCTGTTCCCCATTGGGGAGTTGCACAAGACTGAAGTGCGTCGCCTCGCCGCAGAAATCGGCCTGCCCAATGCCAAGAAGAAGGACTCCACCGGCATCTGCTTCATTGGCGAGCGACCCTTCCGCGAGTTCTTGAACCGTTACATCGCCAAAGAGCCGGGGCCGATGAAGGACGAGAGGGGCCGAGTGCTGGGCCAGCATGTGGGGCTGAGTTTTTACACGCTGGGTCAACGCCAAGGGCTGGGTATTGGCGGCATCAAGGCCAA
>CANCAO010000276.1 GCA_947374105.1 Comamonadaceae bacterium
GGGGTTTGGCGGTAGTGCGACCCAGTCAAGCTTGACTCGACCGGCCCAGGGGCATCATTCGTCACCAGCATCGAGAAGGGCACTTGCCCCAGCGCATCATTGGCCACCACCAGCAAAGTGTCCCCCTTGGCCCAAGCGCCTTCCACCGGGGCTAAGAACTCTTGGTAAATGGCGTGCGCCGCCTCCACATCGAACTTCATACGGTCAGGCGACACACCGGTGGTCAAGTCCACCGCATCACGCAAGCGCTTGACCTGTTCAGCCAACCAAGCCTTCGGCTTGGGGCTGAAGTGGAATTGCAGACCAGCATCTGGCCCACCCGCGCTGCCACCAGGAGCCGCCCAGACATAAGTGCCCGCATCGGTCACGTAAATGGAGAGCAAGGCCTCGCCGGGCAACAGGGCCTGGCGTGCGGTGCCAAAGTCGGCGGGGCGCGGATTGACCAGGGCATCGTATTTGGGGAACTGACGGCGAATATCGGCGAGGGCTTGAGCCTGCTCCTTTTGAATCGCCTCAATGCGTTTTTCCATCGCGGCAATCACGGTCGGCAACTGCTTGTCGGGTGGGGCTGAGCGCTGCGCGATCAAGTTTTTATAGACAGCTTGGAGTTCATCCTCGTTATCTTGCAAGGTTTTGATCTTGGCCCCCAACTCGGGCGTACCGGCTGCAGAGCGCAGGGCTGAGCCCGAGACGGCTTTTTGTACCGACTGCCAGCGCACCACGTCGGCGATGCGGAAGGCCTCTGCCGTGTCCTTGGGGTTGCGCTGCGCGTCCGGGCCAACCAGCAGGTGCAAGTAGGCGTTGAGGATGCCTTGCAGGCGTTGGGCGCGGAAAGCACTACTCTCCGCACCGCCCAGAGATTTGCCCGGATCGACCAGCACGGCGATGGCGCTCTCGAACTCTTTGCGGGCCTCGTCCTTGCGCCCCAGCTTTTGCAGCGCCATGGCGCGAAAGCCACGCACTTCGGCGGTTTTGTAGTCATTTAAACCGTAGCTTTTGATGGAGCTGGCCAGCAACCGGTCAGCGCTGGCCAGGGCGTCAGCGGCGCGGCCCACGCCCACGTAGGCCCGCACCATGCCCAGGGAGGCGATTTCAACTTCTGCACCACCTCGGGCGTCCGCAGCGGCGATGCGTTTGAGGTCATCAAAAATACTGGCGGCTTGCTCGAAACGGCCATTGCTGGCGTACAGGTTGGCTAGGCCACGTCGGGTATTGACACGAGGCAGGCTGATCGTGCTCAGACCGGCTTCTTCCATGGTGCGATCAGCCCACTGGGCCAAGGCCAGCGCTTCGGGGTTGCGGCCGCGTTCGGCGTAGATGCGACTCAGGTTGGCCAGCGCGGCCCCGACCAGCCTGGAGCTTCTTCCCTCACGCTTCAAAGCAGTCTTGAGCACGTCGCGCAGCAAGAGTTCTGCTTCGTTGAAGCGCTGAGATTCGATATAGGCGCGGGCCAGGTTGATGCGCACGTTGTCACGGCTGGCCTCAGCTCGATCTTGTTGTAACCCGAAACGGCCTGCAGCCCGGTTACGTGCGCTGTCCTCGACCATCTGCAAACTCATGCGCTCGGCCGCCAGAAAAGAGCGTATCGCATCCTCGTTTTTGCCTTGGGCCATATGCACGCTGCCTTGTGCTTGCTCAAGAAATGTAGTCCAGGTTGATGCATAGTTCACAGCCCAAGGCTTGGTGCGCAAATTGCTCACAATGCTGTTCATGTTCGTCAGGGTTTTCTTGGCCCGGTCGATGTCACCCATAGCTAAGTACAAACCTGTTAATCCAGCGCCCGGTCCTATGGTGGAGCCTGCGTCTTTAGCGCTGTGTTCCTCCCGGAATTTTTCGAAAGCATCAACGCCTGCACCCAAGCCCATGGTTTGCGCAGTTGCGACGGCCAGATCTTGATGTACCCGTTTCAGGGATCCGATTTCATTCAGTGAGCTGGATCCAGCGCTTTGTTGAGCGTAGACAAGCGCTTTGTTCAGCATGTCATAGCGAGCTTGGGTTTCACTCAGCTCTTCAGCCACGATGGCTTTGCGGTGCCACATTTGAGCCATGTCAAAAGGCGAGCCGACTTCTGGCACCGGCTTGATGAACTCGGCTCGCAGGCGTTCAGTCTTGGCGGTATCTGGGACGTAGCTCTTGAGCAGCAACACCACGTCGGCCACAGTGGGGGGCAGTGGTGGGTCGGCTGCTACGCTGACGAGAGGGGTTGCCGCTGCATTCCCGGGGGGGCGCTCAATAGTGAGATTTTGAGCGCCGGCGCTTGCCGTGAACAGGAGAGACGCAATAACGAGAGCGATTTTTGATCTCATACCATTTCCTCGAATTTCGCTTTCGCCTTCCCTTGGGAGGCAAGCCCTGTTTGACGTGCTGACTGTGCAATGATAGCGACCGATGCGAAACAGTTCAGTGGCCCCATCATTACTCTCATGGCTTTGCCGATCAATCTGGGTTCGCGCCTTGATGGGCTTGGGCCTGTGTGCCTTGTTACTGGGCATGGATCTATGGCAACGCGATCCCTTACCGCCTCAACCGCTCGGGGCTTGGCCGGTCAGCTCGGCTGCCGTTAGCGGAGATTTTGCAGGTCAAACCTTGACACTCAGAGGCCGCGGCTTGATTCCCATGCCGGCCAACACGCCTGCGGCGCATGCCAGTACCTTGCTCCCTATGCCAGCAGGTCATCCTGCTGCGCTGATGGCGTTCTGGTTTGCCGGCTCGCGTGAGAGCGGGCCGGATGTGCAGATTGCCGCTTCGCAGTTTGAACGGGCCACGCAAACCTGGAGCGATGCGCGCTTTGTCGTGCGGCGCAACCAGGGCGGGCGACAGCGCACAGGTTCGGGTGTGCGCCGCTTGGGCAACCCGGTGGCTTGGTTGGATGCACAGGGCCGGATTCACCTCTTCGTGGTGGCCACCGGCTTGGGGGGCTGGGCGGCTGGGCGTATTTTGCATTTGAGGCAGGTGGAAGATGTTGCAAAGGGGCGAGATTTCTCCACGCTGGAGTTTGAAACCATGCGGGTGTTGCCCCTGTCCTGGGTGTGGAACACCAGCTTTCTGGTGCGCACCACGCCCTTAGCCCTGGCCGATGGCGGCATGATTTTGCCCGCTTACTTTGAGCTGGGCGTGAAGTACCCGGTGGCCTTGCGCTTTGATGCGGCGGGTGAATTTCGGGGCATGGTGCGCATCTCTAACCGAGGACATTTGTTGCAACCCACGCTGCTGATGCGAAGTCAAACTGATTGGCTGGCCTTGATGCGCGACAGCAGTGGCGATAACAAAATCAAGGTCGCGCAAACGCGCAATAGCGGTCGTGTTTGGCAAGATATGCCAGACCTGCCGCTGCACAATCCGGATGCCGCCATTGCCGGGCTGACGCTCGCGCCGGGGCGCATGGTGCTGGCCCATAACGCCTTGCCTGATTCGCGTGCCGTGCTGGACTTGAGTGCCTCCAGCGATGGCTTGAACTGGACGCGCCAGATGAGTTTGGCCCAGGGGGATGACCGTGCTGAATTCTCTTACCCCTCGCTGGCCTGGGCCGACGACAGCCTGTGGGT
>CANCAO010000277.1 GCA_947374105.1 Comamonadaceae bacterium
CCTTCCAGGTCGCGCGCCAAGGTACGAAATACTTCGGCATGGTGCGCCCGACGCAACAAATCGAGCAAGGTTTCATCGTCGTCTTCACTGGCGGCGCGCAAGGCAGTACGCCGGTGCTCCAACTCGGCCTCAAACTGGGTGGCCACGAAACGCTCGTGCACCATGGTGTCAACGGCCAGCTCGTCAATCACGCCGGGATGCAATTGCAAGTACCGTGCGGGCCAGCGCGCAGCGCCCAGCAGGCGCAGCAAGCGTTCATGCACTTGGGGCCGCTCCAGCAACAGAGCCAAGTAGTTCTCGCGCCGCAGCAAGGGCTCCATCCAGTCGGCCAGGCGTACGGCCGAGGTCTCGCTGACCCGGCCGGCCCGTAGCCACTGCGCGGTGCGGGCTAGCAGGCGCAGCAAGCGCCCACGAGATGCATCGCTTAAAGCCACAACACGGGGATGCTCGCGCCACAGGGTCACCCGCTCAGCAAACTGGGGCGGGAGTTGGGTCAACAGCTCGTCCAGATCTGGCGGGGATGACGCACCATTGACGCCATTCCCGCCGGGGCCACAAGCCTTGCAATCCTGCGCCGCAGCCGCACCCAGCAGCTGGTCAAACTCTTGCGCAACCACTTCCCGGTGCACGTCCAACTGCGTGAGAAATGGCCCTGATGTGGCAAAGCCCATACTGCGGGCAATCCAATCCAAATCGCCGTCCAGATGCGGGAGCACGTGCGTTTGCTGATCGTCCAGGTACTGAATGCGGTGCTCCACACGGCGCAAAAAAACATAGGCCTGGGCCAAAGCATCGGCGGTAAGGGCAGGCATCAGGCCTGCGCGGGCCAGGCGCTGCAAGGCGCTCAACGTGGGGCGGGTGCGCAGCTCGGGGTATTGGCCACCACGCACCACCTGGAGCAACTGCACGGTGAACTCGATCTCCCGAATACCCCCGCGTGAGAGTTTGACGTCGTTGTGGCGCTCCGGTCGACCTGCACTACGGCGGGCCGCATGCTCGCGAATCTGCCGGTGCAGCACCCGCAAGGCATCAAACACACTGTAGTCTAGGTAACGCCTGAAAACGAACGGGATCACCAGGCTGCGCAGCGCGTGACCCGAGCCATCGTGCATGTTCTGCACTGGTGCCACCACCCGGCTTTTCAGCCAGGCAAAGCGCTCCCACTCGCGGCCCTGAACATGGAAATATTCTTCCAGCGCGCCCAGCGAAATCGCACTCGGCCCGGCGTTGCCGTTGGGACGCAGCGCCAGATCCAGGCGAAATACAAAACCATGGTCGGTCACCTCGCCCACCAAGCCATGAATGACCCGCACTACACGGGCGAAATATTCCTGATTGGAAATGCGGCCCAGGCCCTGCTCATTGCTCATGGTGTCGCCGTCTTGCTCGTACACATAAATCAGGTCGATGTCGCTGGACACATTGAGTTCGCGCGCCCCGAGCTTGCCCATACCCACGATCCAGAGTCGCACACGTTGGCCCTGCGCTGTTGTAGGCCTGCCGTGCTGCGCGTCCAGTATTTGAAAGGCTTGGGTGCAAGCCACGTCCAGTGCAAACTCCGCCAGCTCAGTCATGCAGCCAGTGATCAAACTCAGCGACGCGTTTTGGTCGCAGTCCAGCATGAGCAGGCGCTCCAACACCAGTTGGCGCAACACCCGCAAAGCCTGGTCGGAGCGCAAGCCGCCTTGCAGCAAGGCCTGATAAACCTGGCCCATTGCCGCAGCGTCTGGCAGCCCCGGGGGGAGCAAGTGCAGCTCGGCGGCATGGCGACGGCGTACCCGTTGGGCGAAACGGGAATGAGATGAGTGCGCCATAATTCCTGTCACGTTCCCGATGTTAAAAATGGATGCTCTGCCCGGCCGCTCTGCCCAACTGTTGAAAACCCTGTCCCTCGTCTCGCGCTTGGCCTTGTGGCTGGTGCTCGTCGCGTGGCTGGTCTTGCTTGGCGTCTGGGGTTCACTGCACCTGTTCATTGTGCCGCGAATCGGCGATTTCCGCCCACAACTGGAAGCACGGGCCAGCCAAGCCTTGGGTGTGAAGGTTCATATCGGGGCCATCAGTGCGCGCTCTGAAGGCTTGATCCCTTCCTTTGAACTGTCGCAAGTGCAGCTATTGGACGCCACTGGGCGCGAGGCCCTGAGCCTGCCCCGAGTGGTGGTGGCTCTGTCTCCGCGCTCGCTATGGAACCTCAGTTTCCAGCAGCTCTACATCGAACGCCCTGAACTCGATATCCGACGCTTAAAAGACGGCCGAATTCAGGTGGCTGGCTTGGATATAGCCACCAGCGCTAACGACCACAGCGCTAGCGACTGGTTTTTCTCACAAACCGAAGTCGCCATTCTGGGCGGCAGCGTCCAGTGGACCGATGAACTGCGCGAGCTGCCCACTCTGGCCTTGCAGCAGGTTGATCTGGTCGTGCGCAACCAGTCGCGCCGCCATGAGCTTCGGTTTGATGCCACGCCGCCCGCCGAATGGGGCGAACGCTTCAGCCTGATTGGCAGCTTTCGGCAGCCTCTGTTGTCACTGCACAAAGGCCGCTGGCGCGAATGGGATGGCGAGTTACATGCTGCTTTTGCGCGGGTGGATGTGGCTCACCTTGCACGTTACGCCCCGCTGAACCAGGGGATAAGTCGCGGCAGCGGCGCGCTGCGGGCCTGGGTTGACGTCAAGCACGGCCAGCTAACAGCAGCCACGGCCGATGTCGCGCTATCCCAGGTCATGCTGATGCCCAAGCCGAGCCTGCCCCCATTTTCCCTGAGCTCGCTCACCGGACGACTGAGCAGCAAGCGCATTCCTGACGGGTTTGAGTTCTTTACTGATCACCTGCAATTCATCACTGGTGACGGCGTGCACTGGTCGGGCGGCAATGTCCGGTTTTCGCAAACAACAGGCAAAGACACCAGCACTGTGCAGAGCGAGTTACAGGCCGACCAGCTCGATCTGGCCACCCTGGCGCAAGTGGCCAGTCGCTTGCCCTTGGACCCCCAAACCCATGCCGCACTGCAGCTTTATGCGCCCAAAGGCTTGGTAGAAAAAATCCAAGCGCGCTGGCAAGGCCCACTGGTTCAAGCCAGCCACTACGAGGTGAAGGGGCGGGTGGCGCAACTTGAGTTCGAAGCAACAGCCCCAGCCCCGGCAGGGAAAACGTCTGGAGCTAATCAAGACGCCCCGCCGCCCTTGGGCAGCCCGGGTGTGCGGGGTGTCACCCTGGATTTTGATTTGAACCAAGCAGGCGGGCGCGCCAAACTGATTCTGAAAGAAGGTCACCTGGTGTTCCCCGGACTGTTTGAGGAGTCGTTGATCCCCTTGTCAGAACTCTCCACAGATATGCAATGGCAGATCGACGGCGAGCGCATGAAGGTGCAATTGCCCAACCTGAAATTCAGCAATACCGATGCACAAGGCGAGGCGCAACTCAAGTGGCAGAGTGCTGAACCGGTGGCCTCTCGCGAAAATTCACGTTTCCCAGGTGTGCTGGATTTGCAAGGCAGCTTAAGCCGTGCGGATGCAGCCCGCGTTTACCGCTACTTACCGCAGCTGATA
>CANCAO010000278.1 GCA_947374105.1 Comamonadaceae bacterium
ATCGACGCCCTTGTCCGCGAGTTCCCTGTCACGGGCCTCTTCAGCTTCCTTGATTAATGCGTTCTGCTGGCGCTCAAAGTCGCGCACGTTGGTATCAATGTCCCGACACTTCTGGTCGCGTCGAGTACGTGCCTGACCCCTTGCGTCAAAAAAGGTCGTTTTCTCATCCCTGATTGCTATTTCATAAGTGGAGTTGGCTTGCTTTTGGCGTGCCCGTGCGGTGTCAAGCTCCTGAACAAGGGCGCTGTGTTGCTGCTCTGCGAGTGCCTTTGCCGTTAACTTGGCCTGGTTCAAGCCTTCTTCGCAGGCTTTCAGGTGGGCCTTGAGGGTGACTGACTTCGCCTCGATGACCCCCACATGCGCTTTTTGCTGGTCGTGCACCTCAACGGCGGCTAGCCGCCGTTTTTCAGCTAGGGTGAAGGCTTCTTCCAACTCGGTCAATTTGACCTTCGCAGCACTCTCCTCTCGCTTGCTGGTTTCCAATTCCTTGTCTAGCATCTCGCCCTGCGACCATGCGGGAGCTTCGATGGCATCAAGGTTGATGGCCCAGCCGTACAAGTTGGAGCCATCATCGACCACATGGCCATGCAGATCGGTTCTGCTCAGCAGGGAAGGGTCGATGACACGCGCCAAAGTCTCGCGCCATTGCTCGTCGGCGCTGGCCAGAAGCGCGGCGTGCAGGCTGCCATCTGCGGGTTGTATACGGGCTCGCGCTTGGTTCAATGCCTGCTCAGTGGCACGGACGCGCTGCTTTTGAGTCTGAACCTGTCGCTCCAAGCCATCCCAATTGTTCTTTGACTCCTGCAATGCTGTTGCGAGGACGGCCAATTTGCCCTGTGCATTAATGAGTGCTTCTTGGTGTTCGTCCCAGACGGTGCGGGCATGAGTCAAGCGTTCTTCGATTTCCGGCTCGACCATGGGGTTTACTCGGCGGGAATTGGCATCTGCCACCTTTTGAACCAATCCATCAACGTCTATACGCACAGATTCCAGTTCAATCCCATGCTTGTCATTTAGGCTCTGCAGGGCGGCTGTCTCTTGCTCATCGAGTAACGCAATCTCTGCGTCGCAGCTTTGTGTCGCCGCTTCCTTGCCGTCCTTCATTTTTATAGCAGTGGTGGCTGTTTTCGTGTGAATTGCACCGATTTGCAAGTCGTAGTGCTGCGCAATGCCTTGAGCTTGTGCCTGCAGTGTGTCAATCAACTCTCTTTGGCTGCTGGCCTGAACCTGCAAGGCGGGCAGTTGCTGGGTCTTTTCTGCCCAACCTGCCGCATCACTTTCCTCAAGGGAGAGCTTGAGGTTTTTGAGCGCTCGATACTTGTCTCCGGCGATACGCTCGGCTGCCTCGGCTACATTGACCAATCCATCGTGTCGTTCGTTTTCTGAATTGAAAGCCTGAATTGCCGCGTTTCGCTGTTTGGTCAGGTCGTTGATCGCACTGGTTGCTTGATCACGAATTTGTTCATTGACACGGCGCAGGTGCTGGACATCCGCCCGTTTTTGCCCAAGTATGATTTCCTGCTGCTGGTTTTTTCCAAGTGCTTCACGCAAGGCATCTATGGTGGGCTTGAGCTTTAGCGCCCGATCCGCACCGTCGCGATCGCGCAGCCATCGCTCGATCTGCTCTTTGCTTTGACGCAGTTGAGGGTATTTCCCGGCACCTGGTGCATTCAGCCCCCCCATACGGTCGGTGACGATGCTTGCCGCCACTTCCGTGAAGTCGGCGAAATTGATGTGCTCCTTGACCACTGCCGCCACCAGACGGTCCAGATACGGCAGCCGCTTGTTGCTGAAACTGAATCTTCGTGCTTCCTGTCGACGTGAATCAGCGTCCTTGCCCACGCCGATGGTGTTCAAAATCACATTGCGGTAGTGAGCTGATGTGTGTTTGGCGCTTGGCGGTTTACCCAACTTGGTCGCAGCCTCAGCGCTGGCTGCATCGCCAAGAAAAACTTCCCCATCCCCTTCTGCATCCTTGGAAACGAAATACTCCTTCTGAAGTGGTCCTTCAAAGAAACGGTATTCCGGGGCATCCGATTGAGGCTGACGGCGCAGCACCACCAAGCACACATCAGCAGGATCATCACCGCGCTGATACTCATATGCAATTGCGCACTCCGGGTGTGGCAAAACGAAGCGCAGCATTGACTCCCGGTTTTCGCCGACGGGTGCGATCTGGTTTGGAGAGTGTCCAAAGAAAAGGGGAAGAAGCTGAAGAGTGGTCGTTTTGCCAACCCCGTTAGAGCCCGTAATTGCTGCTCCACCGCGTGGATCGAGTTCCGTGATGCGCCCTGAGCATGCCTTGCCCGAAGTCTTGGCATTGATCAGAAACATTTTTCTAAGTCTTGATGTCATATTGCAACCGCTATTTTTATCTCGTTATTTTTTAATATGCCCAACTTGGGTCATACCCACCTGACCATTGATGCGGTCATATTACCTGCGAGTCCACAACGCCATCTCACAAAATCTCCCCCAGTAAAATCAAAGGATGACCGACACCATCCTCCAACCCGGCCTCAACAGCCTCTCCAAATCTTTCGAACCCGCAGCCCTGGAAGCCCATTGGGGCCCTGAATGGGAGCGGCGCGGCTATGCGGCTGCGGGTTACCGTGGCACCGGCGTGGCCCAAGCTGACGCACCGGCCTTTGCCATCCAGCTGCCGCCGCCCAATGTGACGGGCACGCTGCACATGGGCCATGCCTTTAACCAGACCATCATGGATGCGCTCACCCGCTACCACCGCATGGCGGGGGCCAACACCGTATGGGTGCCGGGCACTGACCACGCTGGCATTGCCACGCAGATTGTGGTGGAGCGCCAGCTAAAAGACCAAGGCATCAGTCGCCATGACATGGGCACCAGCCCCGCAGAAGCGCGCAAAAACTTCGTGGCCAAGGTGTGGGAGTGGAAAGAAAAAAGCGGCAACACCATCACCACCCAGATGCGGCGCATGGGCGACAGCGTGGACTGGAGTCGCGAGTACTTCACCATGGACCCCAAACTGTCCAAAACGGTGACCGAGACCTTTGTGCAGCTCTATGAACAAGGCCTGATTTACCGGGGCAAGCGTCTAGTGAACTGGGACCCGGTGCTGCAAAGCGCGGTGTCCGACCTGGAGGTGGAGAGCGCCGAGGAAGACGGCTCCATGTGGCACATTCGCTACCCCTTGGCCGATGGTACGGGCTCACTCACCGTGGCCACCACCCGCCCTGAAACCATGCTGGGCGACGTGGCGGTGATGGTGCACCCGGAGGACGAGCGCTACGCGCATTTGATTGGCCAGCAGGTCACGCTGCCCCTGTGCAGCCGCACCATCCCCGTGATTGCCGACGACTACGTGGACAAGGCCTTCGGCACCGGCGTGGTGAAGGTCACGCCCGCGCACGATGCGAACGACTACGCGGTGGGTCAGCGCCACAAACTGCCGATGATTTGCGTGCTGTCGCTAGACGCCAAGATCAACGACGAGGCGCCGCTGGCCTACCGCGGCCTAGATCGTTTTGCAGCCCGCAAGCAAATCGTCAAAGACCTGGATGCGCT
>CANCAO010000279.1 GCA_947374105.1 Comamonadaceae bacterium
TCAGAACTTGATCACTGGCCCTATCATTTACAGCATGATTTTTCCGATGCTGGTACTGGATGTGTGTGTGAGCTTTTACCAGGCAACGTGTTTCCCGATTTACCGTGTGGCCAAGGTGCGCCGCACGGATTACATCGTGCTGGACCGGCAGCATTTGGCCTACCTGAATTTCATCGAAAAATTTCATTGCACCTATTGCGCTTACGGCACGGGTTTATTGGCCTATGTGAGCGAAATTGTGGCGCGTACCGAGCAGTATCTGCCCGATCAAGCATGCCCGCAAAGTGCTGGGAACGCATGCCCGCTACGTGCATTTTTTGGACTATGGGGATGCCGCTGACCATGCGGCGCGGGTGGAAGAATTTCGTTGTGCACTAGAGGAGATAAAGCCATGAAAATACTGCTGCCAGTGGATGGTTCTGAGGTGTCGATGGAGGCGGTGCGTTTTGCGGTGAACTTGGTGCGCAAAGGCCTGCAGGCCGATGTGGTGCTGGCCAATGTGCAGGAGCCAGCGTCTTTGTATGAAATGTTGGTGGCGCACGATGCCGACATGATTGATCGTATCTGCGAACAGGCCGGGGCCCACGCGCTGGAGCCCGCGCAGGCGCTTCTGGATCAGGCGGGCATCGCCTATGAGAGCGAAGTGGCCAAGGGCGACCCGGCGCATACCTTGATCGATATTCTGGAGCGCTACGGCTGTGATCTGGTGGTTATGGGCGCGCGGACAGGGCACTTTGCGCAGTGCGTTGCTGGGTTCGGTGGCCAATGAGGTGCTGCACGCGGCGGGTGTGCCGGTGATGATCGTGAAGGCTTCTCAAGCAGGTGTTGAGCTTGATGCAAGCAACGAGAGCAATGAGGAAATAAGCGAAGCATGACCGAGTTGATTTTGATCCGCCACGGCGAGACCGACTGGAACCGTGAACTGCGTTTTCAGGGGCAAATAGATGTGCCACTCAATGCCACTGGTCATGAGCAGGCGCGCCGCATCGGGCTGCGCTTGGCACAGGAGGATGTGCACACGCTGGTGTGCAGTGACCTAGTGCGGGCACAGCAGACGGCCCTGCCAGTGGCGCAGCATCGACCAATCGATAAAGAGCTCCAACCTGTATTGGATGCGGCCCTGCGCGAGCAAAGTTTTGGTGTAATCGAGGGCCTGCAAGTGGCTGACATCAAGGCGCAGTTCCCCGAGGAATGGGCGCAGTGGACGCAGTTTGATGCGGACTATGCTTTTGCGGGGGGTGAGAGCGTGCGGCAGTTTCACACGCGGGTGTTGGCGGCTGTGCGAGCCCTGGCACGAACCTACCCGCAGCAAACGGTGGCGGTGGTGACGCATGGCGGCGTGCTGGACATGATTTACCGCTCGGCCAAGGTCTTGCCGCTTTCCGGCCCGCGTCAAAGCCTGATTCCCAACGCGGGCTTGAACCGGGTGCGTGTGGAGGGTGACGCGATAGATATCTTGGAATGGGCCGATACCGAGCACCTGTCCGACATGCCGCCCCAACCGGTGTATGACCAACGCAAACAGCTGAAAACATCATGGCCTTGATCATCACTGATGAATGCATCAACTGCGATGTGTGCGAGCCCGAGTGTCCGAACGAGGCGATCTTTCTCGGCCAGGAAATCTATGAAATCGACCCGCACCGTTGTACCGAATGTGTGGGGCATTTTGACGAACCCCAGTGCGTGCAGGTTTGTCCGGTGGCGTGCATCCCCGTGAATCCGCAGTTTGTGGAAGATCAGGAAACCCTGTGGCAAAAATACCGGCGTTTGCAGGCGCAAGACAAACCAGGGTCAGTTGTACCGTCGGCCTGAATCGCTCCATCTCCCTTTGAATTTAGGGAGATGTAGTGGCGGTAACCGGTATCTTTTTCTTCTTCTCGCTTGGGGCTTTTGCAGTGAAGTTGTCTGGATTTCGCTGATTGTATTTTCTGACGTGTCGCACAGGCTGAAGGACTTTCCTCTCTGTTCCGGGAGTTTTGACAGCTTGTTCGGACGCAGCGCTGGGCTGCTTGCGCCGCAAGGCTTCCTCCTCTTGGAGGCGTGATTTTTCCATGCTACTGGCGGTTGATTTATCACGCTGAATGACGGCATCTGATTGCGCTTTTTGTGCACTGCTTCGGCTATCAGTGGCGTCTATTGGTGCACCGCCAGGGCAAGAGGTCTGACTGTAACTGTTCCCACAACGATACACATTTGGGGCTTGAGCCCTTGTTTGAAGGGCATAAGAAGCTATCAAAATAAGAGCAATCAGGGGCAATTTTTTCATACGGAATCTCCTTGTTCTTTGGTTTTTGGATCGGTGATGAGGAGGGTGCTAGGGTCGGGTAGTCTTGGCGGTTTAGGTCGTGGTGGCTTGCTGGTGTGAATCAGCAGGGTGGCCTTGTCCATTTCACCCGCCAACAGGGGAGGCAGTGCTTTGAGTGTGCGCTGGACGGTTTCTTGAATGGCCTCTCGGTGTTCGAGAGATGGTTTCTTCAGCACCCAGTGGATGACTTCGGATTTGACACCGGGATGGCCCACGCCCAGGCGCAAGCGCCAATAGTCGCCGGTGCCCAGTTGAGCGTGAATATCTCGCAGACCGTTGTGGCCCGCATGGCTGCCTGCAAACTTGAGTTTTGCCTGACCGGGGATGATGTCAAGCTCGTCGTGCACGACCAAAATTTCATCAGGCTGGATTTTGTAAAACCGCGCCAGTGCGGCGACTGCCTTACCCGACACATTCATGAAGGTTTGCGGCTTGAGCAGCCACACGGTCTGGCCGTGCAGGCTGGTGCGCGCTACAAAGCCGTGGAAGTTGCGGTCTGGCTGCAAGCTGACTTTGAGTTCACTGGCCAGCGCGTCTATCCACCAAAAACCGGCGTTGTGGCGGGTCGCTTCATACTCAGTGCCAGGGTTCCCTAGGCCTACAAATCACTTGATCATGGGCAAATTATCCCGCATGGGCCATCCATGAAAAAGGCCCACCGAGGTGGGCCTTTTTTGCAGCGCGAGGAAGAATTACTTCTTGGCAGCAGGCGCTTTGGCAGGTGCCTTGGCTGGGGCTTTGCCGGCAGCTTTGGCATCGGCTGCTGGGGCAGCCGCAGCAGCTTCGGGAGCTGGCTCAGCGCCAGCCACCATCACCACAGAGACCAACACGGGGTTGTTCTTGCCGTGAGTCACAGCCGTCACGCCCTTGGGCAGGACGACGTCGTTCAGGTGCAAGGAGCGACCCTTCTTCAGGCCGCTCAAATCAACGGCGATGAACTCGGGCAGGTCGACTGGCAGGCACAGCACTTCGATCTCTGTCACGACGTGGTTGGCAATGCAGCCTTCGGTCTTAACGGCTGGAGAATTCTCATCACCGCTGTAGTGCAATGGCACTTTCATGTGCAGCTTGGTGGTGGCGTCCACGCGCTGGAAGTCAATGTGCAGCACGAGTTGTTTGAACGGGTGCATTTGCACGTTACGCAACAAGACTTTGTTGACTTGACCGGCGATTTCCATGTCCAGAACGCTGGAGTGGAAAGCCTCTTTTTTCAGGGCATGCCACAAGGCATT
>CANCAO010000280.1 GCA_947374105.1 Comamonadaceae bacterium
AGTCACTTAGAATTAAGGCAGTTGATAGGGAGAAGCAAACAATGAAACTCATTGGAAACTACGCCAGTCCGTACGTGAGAAAAGTACGCGTGGTCATGGCCGAGAAAAAACTGGACTACCAATTTGTCATCGACGACGTCTGGTCCGCCGAGTCCACCATCCGTGAGTCCAATCCTCTTGGGAAAGTGCCCTGCCTCATCATGGAAGGCGGTGAGGCCTTATTTGACTCACGCGTGATCGTTGAGTACCTGGATACCCTGTCACCGGTTGGCAAGCTGATTCCACCGGTCGGTCGCGAGCGCGTTGAAATTAAAACCTGGGAGGCGTTGGCCGATGGCGTCATGGACGCGGCACAACTGGCCCGCGTGGAGGCGGTCTGGAGCGGGCGCACTGACGCTCAGCGCAGCCAAGTCTGGATTGACCGTCAACTGGACAAGATTCAGGGCGGCTTGAAGGCCATGAACCAAGGTTTGAGTGACAAACCCTTTTGTGCAGGCATTCACATGAGCTTGGCTGACATCACGGTTGGCTGTGCTCTGGCTTATTTGGACTTTCGATTTACCGAGCTGGATTGGCGTAGTGAGCATTTACATCTAGCTCGTCTTGAAGAGAAGCTGGCGCTGCGTCCAAGCTTCTCTGAAACCACCCACGCTTAAATGAGCTCAGCCGCGACGGCTCAGTTCCAACAGCCGCGGCACATTCAGCGTCACCCTCACATCGCGATGCGCTACGCTAGCTATAACGGCGTACTCTCGCTGCACCGTGTCGCGCATCATCGGCTCCACAGTAGGCATGCCATCACGGTTAATAATCACCGCCACCCGAGGTGTTGTGGTGTTACGGCCCCGGCGTACGACCACCGCAATTTCCTGGGTGGCCAGTCGCACGAATGAGCCGGGCGTGTAGATGCCCACGGCCTTGATCAAAGCCGCCCCTGCTTCATCGACTTGTCGATTTTCATCAAAATAGCTGGCCTGCATGGCCGCCGCCGGGCTAGACGGGACACGTGTAGCTCGTGGAGCTAGGCGCGCGGCAAACATGTCTGCACGTTGGATCAAGCGTGCCAATCGCAGCCCATCCGTTTTGTCGGCCAAAGAGCCCGGTGCTACGTGATGATGTGCCTGGATGGCTTCAAGCCAGAGTGGATCATGCACACCGGCTCGGTCCAGTAGCAACACCGAACGGTCGGCATGCCGGTCAATCTGTAAGCGTTGTTCAGGCGCAGGCGGCTCCAGTTGCAAGGCCAGTCGATCTTGCAAATCAGTCATGCTGATGTTCATGGTCAGCGCAGCATTGCAAACCGACTGCTCCAGCGCAGCAGACCAATGCAGCACATCGCGCACAGCGATGCCGCAAATCACGCTAACCAACATCGCATGAGTGGCGCTGTAGAGCTTTAGCTCACTGGCCGAGAGTTGAAACAGGGCGAGCAATAGGCCATCCGGGCTACGTTTGGCAAGTTTTTCGAGCTGATTTTGAAGAGTCCACAGCCGCTTGAGGAAGTGGGGAGAGCTGGCATCACGCAAAACGCCATGAGCCCGGGCTTGCAGATCCAGCCAATCGGTAGGCGCATCCACCTGCTCGGCAGACTCAGGGCTGCGGTCTGCGAGCGACATCTGGGTGCCAGCGATTTGTCCCAATTGGGTGTCGTCGTTAATCAGGGCATGTAGTCGTCCCACGTAGGCTCGATGATGCAGGTCCGATTCGGCCATATCCATATAGAGTTGCAAGCGGTTGGCCACCAGCGTATTGAGCTCAACACGACTCTGAAAAACCGTTCCCTTTTTGGCCAGCAAGGCACCCTCAACATCCCGGAGAGAAAAAGGCAAGGGCTGTCCAATAAGAACAGCATCGGCAGAGATGGTGACAAGATTCATAACTTTCAAAATTATGTCGCTACCGGCGAGAGCGTAATCTCGAAAATCACGGGTCATCTCCCTCTGATTGAAAGCTTTAAGCGGTGATGGTCGAGCCGATCTTTGCAAGCCGCCTGCTAGGATGCGCGCCATGACACCTCACTGCGCACCACTACCAGATTTCCTTCAAAAACTCTGCCCGCGCGATGTCTTGGCCGAGCGGCTAGCGCGCCTGCCTCGCCCCTTGGTTTTCACCAATGGCGTGTTTGACGTCATGCACCGGGGACACGCGGTCTACCTGGCGCAGGCACGAGCCTTGGGCGGCAGTCTGCTGGTGGCACTCAACACCGATGCCTCAGCCCGGCGTCTAGGCAAGGGGCCGGATCGCCCGCTTAATAACGAGGAAGACCGCGCCATCCTCATGGCTGCGCTGGGCGCCGTGGACTTGGTCACCTGGTTTGATGAAGATACACCGATGGAACTGCTGGCGCAAGTGCGCCCGGACATCCTGGTCAAAGGCGGGGACTACGACATGGCCAAACTGCCCGAAACACCGCTGATGGCATCCTGGGGCGGCACTGCCCTAGCCTTACCTTTTGTAGAAGGTTACTCCACCACAGCGCTGGTGCGCAAGATTCGCGGCTAGGCAAAAACAGCTGCCCACAGCGCCAAGACGGCTTGCCGCTCATCGGACAGCGTTTGCGGCGCCACCTGCATCGGCCCCTCATCCAACCGCGCCCTGTGCTGTACACGGCGCAACTCCCTGTAGGCACGGGCGGCGGCATCGCCCACACCATCGGGCAGCAGACCCGCAATTTGCGCAATCTGTAGCAAGGCGATATTGCCCACATTGGCGCTGAGCGCCGGGTGATCGGCGGCTTGGGATAGCACCAGAAACTGTATGGCGAACTCCACGTCCACCATGCCGCCCGCACTGTACTTGATATCAAAGGCCTCGCCACGCACGGGGTGCGCAGCCTGCACCTTGTTGCGCATCGCCGTGATTTCCTGGCGCAAAGCCAGCGGCTCACGGCGAGCCATCACCACCGCCTGCCGAACTTCATCAAAACGCTCGCGTAAAGCAACGCTAGCCAGAACACAGCGTGCGCGCGTCATCGCTTGGTGCTCCCAAGTCCACGCCGAGTTGGAGCCACGCTGCTGCTGGTAGTTGGCATACGATGTGAAGCTGGTGATGAGTAAGCCTGAGCTGCCGTTAGGGCGCAAAGCGGTGTCAATTTCGTACAGGTCGCCTTGTCCGGTTTTAAGCGTCAACCAGTGAATAAGTTTGCGCACCAATGTGGCGTAGACCTCGGGGGCCTGCTCGTCAGCGTCGTCAAACACAAAGACCAGATCCAAATCACTGCCGTAGCCCAGCTCTTTACCACCCAGTTTGCCGTAGGCAATGATGGCCAGTTGCGGGTCAGCACGGTGTTTTGTCTTGAGTCGATCCCAGCACCAGCGGGTGGTGACGCGCAGTACCGCATCGGCCAGCGCACTCAGGTCGTCCGCCACCTGCTCCACCGTGATCGTTCCTTCCAGGTCGCGCGCCAAGGTACGAAATACTTCGGCATGGTGCGCCCGACGCAACAAATCGAGCAAGGTTTCATCGTCGTCTTCACTGGCGGCGCGCAAGGCAGTACGCCGGTGCTCCAACTCGGCCTCAAACTGGGTGGCCACGAA
>CANCAO010000281.1 GCA_947374105.1 Comamonadaceae bacterium
TGGATCGACCTGTGCAAAATGGCCCACCGGTCCTGAGACCCTTTGGAACCCAACCCCAATAACTGACGAAAAGATGAACACGAAAAAAACTCTGGCCTTGATCGGTCTTATCGGCGTGGTGGCAGCGGGTGTTGCTTATCGACTCAAACCTGCACCTGAGGATGCAAAAAAGGGCCCAACGGAACAAGCCGTCGGGATTGCTGTGGCAAAGACCCAAGACGTGCCCGTGATGGTTGATGTGAATGGTGCGGTGGTGTCTCTCAAGACGGTCGATGTACGAGCGCAAGCGACTAACTTACTGGCCAAAGTACACATCAAGGAAGGACAGTTTGTTGCAGAGGGTGCCCCCTTGTTCTCCTTAGACGATCGCACAGATCGCGCCAACGTCGAAAAAGCCAATGCAACCTTGGCGCGGGATCGCACCCTAGGGATGGATCTGGATCGCCAGTTCGGGCGCGCTGAAGAGCTGAAAACGAAAAACTTTATTGCGCAAAGCGCTTTGGACACCACGACGGCGCAGCGTGATGCACAGGTGGCCCTCATCAAGTCTGACGAGGCGGCCGTGGCTGCAGCCCAGGTCGCCCTGGGTTACAACACCATCCGCGCACCGATTTCAGGGCGCACCGGTCTGATCAATGTCTTCCCGGGTTCGCTGATTCTGCCCACCACCACTTCGATGGTCACGATCACCCAGATGGACCCAATAGCCGTTCAGTTCACCATCCCCGAGAGCAACCTCAAAGACCTGCAACTCACACTCAAAACGCAGCAAAACAAGACCAATGTCAAAGTGCGCATACCCGCCACGAACGATGAGCAAGCCGGTCACCTGTACTTTGTTGATAACGCTGTGGACGCCACCACTGGGACAATCAAGGCCAAGGCGCAATTTTCCAACAAAGACAACTTGCTGTGGCCTGGGCAATTTCTGCAAGTCCGTGTCGAACTGGCCACGCTCAAAGACGCCATCACCATCCCGTCCGCCGCAGTCATCACCGGCCTAACAGGCAAGTTTGTCTATGTTGCGGGTGAAGACAATACTGTCACCAACACCCCCATCCAAGTGCGCCATACCTTTGGCGACAGCATGGCTGTAACAGGCATCAAAGCAGGCGACCGTATCGTCACCGATGGAAAGCAGAACTTGCGGCCTGGTGGCAAAATTCGAGTCATCAGTCCCCAAGCCCCCAAGACCATAGGGGCGTCTGGCGAAAAATCTGCCGACAAGGACAAGTCGGCAGAAAAACCAGCAGACATCAACGCCAAGCCCACTGAGGCCAGCAAGCCATGAACCTCCCTCAACTGTGTATCCAGCGGCCGGTCATGACTGTGCTGCTTTGCATAAGCTGTGTGCTGGCTGGCTCGCTCGCTTACCTCAAGCTTCCGGTCGCAGCCCTGCCGAGCTACAACACGCCCGTGATCAGTGTCACTGCCCAATTCCCCGGCGCAAGCCCGGAAACCATGGCGGCCTCGGTGGCCTTGCCGCTGGAGAAACAGTTCTCCACGATTGATGGCATCAGCATCATCAGCTCCACCAATATTTTGGGGGCGACCAACATTACCCTAGAGTTCAATTCGGACAAGGACATCAACCTGGTGGCCGTGGACGTGCAGGCCGCCTTGTTGCGCGCCCAGCGATTGCTACCCATCGAGATGCTTAACCCGCCGTCTTATCGCAAAGTCAACCCGGCGGATGCTCCGGTCTTGCTGGTCGCCATGACATCGCCGTCGATGAGCCTGTCCGAGCTTAATGAATATGCTGAAAACCTGATTGCGCCGACGATCTCCACCACCAACGGCGTCGCCTTGGTCAACGTGTTCGGGCAAAAACGGTATGCCGTTCGGGTTAAAGCCAACCCAGACGCATTGGCTTCGCGCGGCATGACGATGGATGACATCACCAGCGCCGTCAATGCCGGCAATTCGAACACTCCCATGGGCACGCTTGAAGGCCCACGTCAGTTGCTCACCATCACCACCAACAAGGCGATGGTGCGTGCGGCGGACTTCGAGAACATGGTGATCTCCACCAAAGGCGGCAACATCGTCAAACTGCGGGATGTGGCTAGCGTGGAGGAGAGTTTTGAGTCGGTGCGTACCGCCGCCAGCTACAACGGGCAGCGCTCTATCATCCTGGCCGTACAGCGTCAACCCAATGCGAACACGGTGGAAGTCGTCGATGCCATTCGCCGATTGCTGCCCCAGTTCAAAACGCAATTGCCCGAGTCGATTGAGATCATGCCGCTCAATGACCGCTCAATGTCCATTCGAGAAGCGATCCATGACGTCAAGATTTCACTGGCACTGACCGTCGTGCTGGTGATTTTGGTGATTTTTTTATTCTTGCGTCACGCTGCGGCCACCATTATTCCCACGCTTAGTCTGCCAGTCTCGCTGATTGGTGCTATCGCCCTGCTCTACCCGCTAGGCTATAGCTTGGACAATATTTCGCTCTTGGGCATCACCCTGGCAGTAGGTTTGGTGGTGGACGATGCCATCGTGATGCTGGAAAACATCGTGCGCCACGTAGAGGACGGAATGACGCCGATGGAGGCCGCACTCAAGGGCAGCAAGGAAATGGCCTTCACCATCATCTCCATCTCGGTCTCATTAGTGGCTGTGTTCATCCCGATCTTTTTCATGCCGGGTGTCATCGGCATGCTGTTCCATGAATTCGCCGTGGTAGTTGCGCTGGCCGTGCTGGTCTCGGCCGTGGTGTCCCTGACTCTCGTGCCCATGCTGTGCAGCCGTTTTCTGCCCGCTGGTCACCCGCCCGACAACGCCATGGGGCGCGCCTTTGAGCGTGGCTTCAAGGCTGTATTGGATGGCTATGCCAGCACCCTTGAAGTCGCCTTGAAACACCGCCGCTATGTACTAGCCTTGGCCTTTATCACTTTCGGACTAACCCTGTGGCTATTCGCCATCAGTCCCAAAGGCTTCTTCCCCGAAGAGGACATGGGACAAATTCAAGTCACCACCGAAGCAAGTGAAGATATATCCTTCGATGAAATGTCACGCCTGCAAGCCCGTGCGGCAGCCATCGTCAAGGACGATCCCGCCGTGGCCTATGTATCCTCCTTCATCGGCTCAGCGGCCAACAATCCGCAGCCGGTGAGCATTGGACGCATGTTTATTGTGCTCAAACCGCAAAGCGAGCGCGACAAGATGTCCAAAATTGTCGAGCGCATCCGCACCAAAGTGCGCATGCCAGGCTTTGCCATCTACATGCGGCCCGTGCAAAACTTGCAGCTCGGCGGCAAAGTCAGCAAGAGCCGCTACCAGTATGTGATGCAAAGCGTGAGCGCTGAATCTTTGAACGAGTGGTCGCTCAAGATGCAGCAAAAAATGCGCGCTGACAACAACTTCCGCGACGTGACCAGTGACTCACAGCTCAGCGGCTTGCAGGCCAATGTGCAGGTGGACCGTGACAAAGCCGGTGCGCTGGGCCTCACCATGCAGGACGTACGCAATAGCCTGTACAACGCCTTTGGCGACCGGCAGATCTCCACCATTTTCACCTCGGTCAACAG
>CANCAO010000282.1 GCA_947374105.1 Comamonadaceae bacterium
GATCATTGTAGGTAACACGCATTGAAAGTCAATGTTTTAAAGGTATGCCACCGTCGCATGCTTGAGGTCGCATGGTGAGACCAGGGATGTGTCACTACGGTGCCAGTGACAAGGTGACATCCCCCACATAACCCAAACTGGTGCCTCCCGTGTTGTCGGCGTCAGCGCCAATGGCAAGGCCGATGAGCGGGGGAATGGTGTCGGTTTCTTCGCCAAAGGCGCGGCGGAAATCGTTGGCCAGATCGCGCTCTTGCGGTAGCCAGGTTTTGAGCTGACTGTCGCCTGAGGTCAGCACCACGTAGCGTACGCGGCGGGTAAAAGCGTTGGGCAGTTCGGTGTTGACGGGCAGTTTGTGATCCCACACGTAACACAGGGTTGCGGCGGGGATGTATTGGCCGCTCATGGAGCGTGCGGCGTGCAGGAAGCTGCGTTCGAACAGACCCAGATTCTTTGTTGGCATGTCAAACAAGGCGCAGACTTTGAGTGGTGAATCATCCCCTTTTTTGTTCCGTAAATCCGTGTCACGCAAGGGTTGATCGAGCCGCCAGCGCCAGCTGAGTTTGCTGCCTTGGCCCACGGCCAAACGGGGCAGTTCATGTTGCAGCGTGCCGTAGGATTTGTCGGCCACCACCCTGAGCACACGCTGGCCGTCCAGGTAGGTGACTTCGAACTGGCTGATGGGCTTGGCGGAGCCGGGGAAAGGCCGCACTTTCCAGGGTGCGGGGAGTACTTCGCCGCTAGAGTCGGAAAAGGCGGTGATGGGCAAGGTCTGCGAGAAAGCGGTTTGCGCGAGCCACAAGCCAGCCAGCACACCAAGCCAGAACGTGGGTTTAGTCAAGCAAGGCCTGTGCGAATTCCCGGGCATTGAAGGTCTCCAGTTCTTCCAGTTTCTCCCCCACGCCGATGAAGTACACCGGCACGGGGCGCTCGCGTGCAATGGCCGCCAGAACACCTCCCTTGGCCGTGCCGTCGAGTTTGGTCACGATCAAACCTGTCAAACCCAACGCATCGTCAAAGGCGCGCACTTGGGCCAGGGCGTTTTGGCCGGTGTTGCCGTCAATGACAAGCAGCACTTCATGCGGCCCAGTGTGATCCGCTTTTTGCACCACGCGTTTGATCTTGCGCAACTCTTCCATCAAATGCAGCTGCGTGGGCAGGCGGCCTGCTGTGTCCACCAGCACCACGTCTTTGCCGCGCGCCTTGCCCGCACTCACCGCGTCAAAGCAGACGGCGGCTGGGTCGCCGCCTTCCTGGCTGATGATCTCTACCGTGTTGCGGTCGGCCCAGACCACGAGCTGCTCGCGCGCCGCCGCGCGGAAGGTGTCGGCCGCTGCCAGCAGCACGCTGGCCCCGTGGTTGGCGAGGTGGTGAGTAAGTTTGCCGATGGAGGTGGTTTTGCCTGCGCCGTTGACGCCCACAACCATGATGATGGTCGGGTGGTGTGCGCCAATTTGCAATGGTTTTTGCAGTGGGGTCAGCAGCTCGGTCAGGCCTTGCGCCAGAAGGGCTTTGACGGCTGAGGGTTCGGTGGTTTTGCTGTCTTTGACGCGGCGCTTGAGGTCGTCCAGCAAATACTGCGTGGCCTTGACACCGGTGTCGGCCATGAGCAGGGCGGACTCCAGGTCTTCATACAACTGCTCGTCAATGCGCGTGCCGGTGAAAACAGTGGTGATGCTGCTACCGGTCTTGCGCAGGCCGTTCTTGAGCTTGTCTAGCCAGGATTGGCGCTCGGGAGCTGCAGGTGCCGCCTGGGGTGTGGGCAGTCGCGCAGGCTCTGATACCAGAGTGGGTGGAGACGCAGTTGCGCTGACCGCAGGCGCATCAGGTGGGGGCGAAGTCGTGAGTTTTTTCTTGAAAAAGCTGAACATAGTGGACGTTCTTAGAATCAGAGCATTCTATGAAACGCCTCACACCCCTTCTTCCCCCGCTTGTATTGACCCTGATTGGCCTGTTGGGCGGTGCTGCAGCGCAGGCCCAAACCCAAACCCAGGCCGAGCAATTCACCCTGCCCAATGGCATGACGCTCATTGTCAAGCCGGACCGCCGCGCCCCGACTGCCGTGCACATGCTGTGGGTGCGGGTGGGGTCTATGGACGAAGTGGACGGCAATTCAGGTTTGGCGCACGCGTTGGAGCACTTGATGTTCAAAGGTACGCCCACGCTCAAACCGGGTGAGTTTTCGCGCCGCGTGGCGGCCTTGGGCGGGCGTGAAAACGCGTTTACCAACGCGGACTACACCGGCTACTTCCAGCAAATTCCGGCGATCCGACTGGCCGATGTGATGAAGCTGGAGGCGGATCGCTTTGCCCACAACCAGTGGAAGGATGATGAGTTTAAAAAAGAGATCGAGGTGGTCAAAGAAGAGCGCCGCATGCGTACCGAGGACAACCCGCGCGCGCAGTTGCACGAGGCGCTGAGCGCCACCACCTTTGTGGCCGCGCCTTACCGCCGCCCGGTGATTGGCTGGATGAGTGATCTGGATTCCATGACGCCTGACGATGCGCGTGCCTTTTATCGACGCTGGTACACGCCCGCCAACGCCGTGGTGGTGGTGGCGGGCGATGTGGACGTGGCCCAGGTGCGAAAACTGGCCGAGCGCTACTACGGCCCTGTGCCCCAGCGCGCGGTGCCTGCGCGCAAGCCCCAGACCGAACCGGTACAGATGGGCTTGCGCCGCATTGAGTTCAAAGCCCCAGCCGAGCAGGCCTATGTGGCGCTGGCTTTCAAAGTGCCGGGCTTGCAGTCTTTGTCGGCGCCAGGGCCGCAGGGGGACGATGCCCTGGCCTTGACGGTGCTCTCCGCTGTGCTGGATGGCTACAGCGGTGCGCGACTGGACCGGGCGCTAACCCAAGGGCCAGACCGGGTGGCCGACAGTGCGGGGTCGTCCAATGGACTGATGGGGCGCGGGCCACAGCTTTTCTACCTTGAAGGTGTGCCTGCCCAAGGCAAGACGCCTGAGCAGGTGGAAGCGGCCCTGCGCGAGCAGGTGGCGCGGGTGGCGCGTGAGGGTGTGTCCGAAGCCGAGCTACAACGCGTCAAAACCCAGTGGGTGGCCAGCGAGGTGTACAAGTTGGACTCGGTGTTCAACCAGGCGCGCGAGTTGGCCAGTTACTGGATACAGGGTTTGCCGCTGGACGCGGGCGAGCAGCTGATGGCGCGTTTGCGCGCGGTCACGGCTGCGCAAGTGCAGGCCGTGGCAGCAAAATATTTTGGGGACGACCAGCTCACCGTGGGCGTACTGCGACCCCAGCCTCTGGACGCCAAAACATCTGGCAAGCCCAAGGCGGCTGCGGCAGCTGGCCTTCGGCATTGAAAGACATGATGATTGCTATTAAAAATCTAGCTGCTTACGCTACTGTTTATTGTGCTGTAGCCGTAATTGGAAATCAATCTGCAGTCGCAGCCCTGCCCATTCAGCATTGGACGCAGCCCTCGGGCGTGGCCGTGTACTTGGTGGAAAGCCCGGCTATTCCCATGGTGGATGTGCAGGTGGATTTTGATGCCGGTAGCCGCCGCGACCCGG
>CANCAO010000283.1 GCA_947374105.1 Comamonadaceae bacterium
GCGTTGTAGATCGAAATCCACAGCGGCTCCCACGGTTCGTTCTCGCCAATCATGGCCAAGTGGCTTTGCACACGCGGCAACACGTTCTCAGGCTTGACGGCCTCAACCGGGTCTTCGTCGTCGCGAATTTGGTAGTCAATGCGCCAAACGTCATCGGGCTGGCGGTGCATCAGAATGGTCGAGCCGGGGTTGGAGGGCGGGTCAAACCAGGCCAGCCGCTCCACCGCCCGGCGGGTTTTTTGCACCACGTCCACAATGACATAGCGGCCCTCGTACTGGGTGCCCACCAGTTGCAAGCCCAACTGCTCACGCACCGTGCTGCGTCCGCCGTCACAGGCCACCACCCAGTCGGCTGCGACGGTGTGCAGGCCGTCCTCCGCTTCGATATCCACCTGCGCACCATGGACCTGTGGCCGCACCGCTACCACCTTGCTAGACCAGCGCACATCAACCAGACCCCCTTGAGCCAGCGCGGCTTTGTGTGCAAACTCCTCAGCATAAAACTGCTGGATGTTGACCATGGGCGCAAAGCGCTGCGTCGGCTCGCTGGGCATCTGGAAATGCAGCACTTCTTTGTCACGGTAATAACTGCGCCCGCCGACCCAAGATAAGCCTTTGTCAACCAGCGGTTTGTCTGCCCCCACCCAGGCCAGTATTTCCTGCGAGCGGCGCGACATGCAAATCGCCCGGCTGCCGGTGCAATATCCGTCGTCCAGTTCAACGATCAAGCTGGCAATGCCGTAGCGCGCAAGCAATGCTGCCAGTGTCATGCCCACGGGGCCGCCCCCGGCGATGAGGACGGTGGTTCGGTCGGGCCATGGGGCTGATGTAGTTGGTGTCACGGTGGGATGACTTAGATGTATAAGTTGTTGCGTGCGCAACTATAGTTAAAACTTCTTTTAATCACAATCAAGTTTCGAAAGAATTATTTGCATGCTGTACATGCATACAGCTATTTTGAGTAAACCGACTACAATCCGCCCCTATGGCAGTCAAACCACTCTCCGACTATTCAGAAAGCTCCATCCGCGTCCTCAAGGGCCTGGAGCCGGTCAAACAACGCCCGGGTATGTACACCCGCACCGATAACCCGCTGCACGTCATACAAGAGGTGCTGGACAACGCGGCGGACGAGGCGCTGGCGGGCTTTGGCAAGAAGATCAAACTCACGCTGCACACCGATGGTTCGGTCAGCATTGAGGACGATGGGCGCGGCATTCCGTTTGGCTTGCATCCGGAAGAAAACGCACCAGTGATCGAGCTGGTGTTCACCCGCTTGCATGCGGGCGGCAAGTTCGACAAAGGCAAGGGTGGGGCCTACAGCTTCTCGGGCGGGCTGCACGGCGTGGGTGTAAGCGTGACCAATGCCTTGGCCAAGCGGCTGGAGGCCACCAGCTACCGTGAAGGGCAGTGCGCGCGCCTCGTCTTCTCGGGTGGCGATGTGATTGAGCCGCTGACCACGCGGCCCAGCGGTGGCAGTGCAGAAGGTGACCGCAAACAGGGCACCACGGTGCGCGTCTGGCCTGATGCCAAATACTTTGAATCCAGTGCTTTGCCGATCAACGAGCTCACGCACCTGCTGCGCAGCAAGGCGGTGTTAATGCCGGGCGTGACGGTCACGCTGACGGTCGAGAAAACCAAGGAAGTCCAGACTTGGCTCTACAAGGGCGGTCTGCGCGACTACCTGATGCAAACGATCAACGGCGAACCGGTGATTCCGCTGTTTGAGGCCGAAGGTTTTGCCGACAGTCAGAGCGACAACTTTGCCGAAGGCGAGGGTGCGGCCTGGTGCGTGGCCTTTACCGAAGACGGCCAACCGGTGCGCGAGAGCTATGTCAACCTGATTCCCACCAGCGCGGGCGGTACGCATGAGAGTGGCCTGCGAGATGGATTGTTCACGGCGGTCAAAAGCTTTATTGAACTGCACAGCTTGCTGCCCAAAGGCGTGAAGTTGCTGCCCGAAGACGTGTTTGCACGAGCCTCGTATGTGTTGAACGCCAAGGTGTTGGACCCGCAGTTTCAGGGCCAAATCAAGGAGCGTCTTAACTCGCGCGACGCGGTGCGTTTGGTGTCCAGCTTTGTGCGCCCGGCGTTGGAGCTGTGGCTGAACCAGCATGTGGAATACGGCAAACGACTGGCCGAACTCGCCATTAAAGCGGCCCAGACGCGCCAGAAGGCCGGGCAAAAAGTAGAAAAACGCAAGGGCTCTGGCGTGGCTGTTCTTCCCGGCAAACTGACCGATTGCGAGAGCAAAGACCTAGCCCATAACGAGGTGTTTTTGGTCGAAGGTGACTCTGCCGGTGGCAGCGCCAAAATGGGTCGTGATAAGGAGAGTCAGGCCATTCTGCCTCTGCGCGGCAAAGTGCTCAACACCTGGGAGGTGGAGCGCGACCGCCTGTTTGCCAACACCGAAATTCACGACATTGCGGTCGCCATAGGCGTTGACCCGCATGGTCCCAACGACACGCCCGATTTAACGGGTTTGCGCTATGGCAAGGTCTGCATTTTGAGCGACGCGGACGTGGACGGCTCGCACATTCAGGTGCTGCTGCTGACCCTATTTTTCCGTCACTTCCCCAAGCTCATCGAGACCGGTCACATCTACGTGGCGCGCCCCCCCTTGTTCAGGGTTGATGCTCCGGCGCGTGGCAAGAAGCCGGCGTCCAAAGCCTATGCGCTGGACGAGGGCGAGCTCACCGCCATTCTGGACAAGCTGCGCAAGGAGGGCGTGCGCGAAGGCGCGTGGAGCATCAGCCGCTTCAAAGGTTTGGGCGAGATGAATGCCGAGCAACTGTGGGAGACCACGCTCAACCCCGATACGCGGCGGCTCTTGCCGGTGCAACTGGGCAGCTTCGATTTCACCCAGACCGAGAATCTGATCACCAAGCTCATGGGCAAGGGCGAAGCGGCGGCGCGTAGAGAGTTGATGGAGTTGCACGGCGATTCGGTGGAGGTGGATGTGTGATGCTTGCGCGCTTCGTTCACCTCGTTCGCTTCAGTTTGCTGGCCTGCGCCGTGCTGTTCAACCCAGCCGCCCATGCCGACATCTGGGGCTACATTGACGACAAAGGTGTGGCGCACTTTGCACAAGAGCGAGTAGACGATCGGTATGAAATCTTCTCGCGCACAGGGCAAAAATTTGACTCCCAACGTCAGGTCACAGTGCCCACAGCGCCACCCAAGTTGATCGCTTTTTTTGAGGTCTCTCCGCGCTACAAGCAAGTCAAACATTTGCTGCGCGAAGCGTCCAGCGAGTACAAAATTGAATATGAGTTGCTACAGGCCCTGATCGCCACAGAATCCGGTTTTGACCCGCATGCGGTATCGCCCAAAGGCGCGGTCGGTTTGATGCAAATCATGCCCGACACGGCCCAGCGCTTTGGTGTGGTGGCGGATGTTAAAACTCCCGTCAATAAGCAACTTACGGACCCGAGAACCAATATCCGTGCAGGCACACGCTATTTGAGTTACCTGATCACCAAGTACCCCGGCCAGATGGAGTTGACCTTGGCCGCTTACA
>CANCAO010000284.1 GCA_947374105.1 Comamonadaceae bacterium
GGTACAGCGTGGTGAGGTGCTGCGACATATTGGGCTGCGTGGTGTCGATCTTGCTCAGCAAATAACTCACGTTTTTTTCCCCATCGCACAGGCAGCTGATGATCTTCAGTCGCATAGGGGCTGACATCACTCGAAAGACGTCAGCAGCCTGCTCGAATACCTGATCAGATTCGGTCATTTCTTTCGGGCTTTCCGGGGTAAATGTGGTTGCCATAAACACTGAAGGTTTTTGGGGAAAACCCTACTGTACTTTAGTTCTTTAATTCTATATATTAGTAATTCTGAATATACAAAATTAAAAGCGAAGGAGCATCTGGGATGCAGAATGATTCAAGTGCAGGTCGGGTCCGTAAAGCGCCCGAAAGTTTTTTGGACAAAACCGGTATCAAGACCGTTTTTGCAGAGGCCAGGCATGGGCGGCGTGACTTTATTCGTCGTGCATTTGCAGCTGCCTCGGTGGGCGCGGCGGTACCCGCTGCACTGGCACAATCGAATTTTCATCTCAATGAAGGTGGCGACCCGAACATCCTGAACCTACCCGAACACAGTACAAGCTTGGGACAAAGCGTTGCCGCGAACGAAGGCTATGGCAAACCTTCGAAATTTGAAGCCAATGTTCAGCGCAGACAAAGTCCGGGTTTAACCCAGACGACACAGGCCTCCGTGTCCTTTGCGCCATTGCAGTCCTTGTTTGGCACGGTAACACCCAGCGGTTTGCACTTTGAGCGGCATCACCAAGGCTGGTGGGACATTGACCCCACGAAGCATCGTTTGATGGTCAACGGACTGGTCAAGGCAAACAAAGTGTTCACGGTGGACGAGATCATGCGTCTGCCTGCGGTGTCGCGCTTTCACTTCATTGAGTGTGGTGCCAACACGGCGGTGGAGTGGGGCAATGTGGCTGTGCCCACCGTTCAATATACGCATGGCATGGTGTCGTGCAGCGAGTTCACCGGTGTACCGCTCATCACGCTGCTGGAGTTGGCGGGGGTTGATCTCAAGAACGGCAAGTTTGTGCTGGCCGAAGGGGCTGACGGTTCCTCCATGACGCGCACTATTCCCATGGATTTGATCAAGAGCGGTGAAGTGTTTGTGGCCTATGGTCAAAACGGTGAGATGCTGCGGCCTGAGCAGGGCTATCCGCTGCGCCTGATCGTGCCGGGTATCCAAGGCGTGAGCTGGGTCAAGTACCTGCGCCGCATCGAAGTGGGCGATCAGCCCTATGCCACCAAGGACGAGGCCATTCACTACATGGACTTGCAGCCCGGTGGGCTGCATCGCCAGTACTCCGGCATTCAGGAATGCAAAAGCGTGGTGACCACACCCTCGGGTGGTCAGGTGCTGCTAGAGAAAGGCTTTTACAACATCACTGGCTTGGCCTGGTCCGGGCGGGGCAAGGTTAGAAGAGTGGATGTCTCTGTGGACGGCGGGCGTAATTGGCGCAGCGCTCGGCTGGAGGGGGCGGTGCAAACCAAGTCATTGACTCGTTTCAACCTGGATTGGGTGTGGGATGGTCAGCCTGCCATCATTCAAAGTCGAGCCATGGACGAAACTGGGTTTGTGCAGCCCACCTATAAACAACTGCGTGCGGTGCGGGGCACGCGGTCGATTTATCACAACAATGCGATCCAGTCCTGGTTGGTGACAGAGAGCGGGGAGGTAAAAAATGTTCAGGTTTCGTGAAGGAATTTTTGCCTTTACCTTCGCTGTTCTGGCAGGTATTGCCGCAGCGCAGGGGGCTACCAGCTACCCTGGTGTGGGTCGTAATGCAACGCCCAAAGAAGTGGCTGCATGGAACATTGATGTGCGCCCAGACTTCAAAGGCTTGCCTTCGGGTTCCGGCAGTGTGGCGAAAGGCCAGGACGTTTGGGAAGGCAAATGCGCAAGCTGTCATGGCATATTTGGCGAATCGGGTAGCGTATTCAGCCCGCTGGTGGGCGGCACCACAGTTGAGGACATCAGAACCGGTCGGGTCGCAGCCCTGACGGGCACGTCCTATCCCGGTCGCACCACATTGATGAAGGTATCCACGCTCTCCACGATATGGGACTACATCAACCGCGCCATGCCGTGGACAGCGCCTAAGTCGCTAAGTACGGAGGAGGTCTACGCCGTCACAGCCTTCTTGTTGAATTTGGGGGGCATCGTGCCCGACGACTATGTGCTGTCGGATAAGAACATCGCTGAAGTACAAAAGCGCATGCCCAATCGCAATGGCATGTTGAAGCAACATGCCTTGTGGCCGGGCCGTGAGTTTGGCACTGTGTCGATCAAATCAGACACAAAAAATGGGACTTGCATGAAGGATTGCGCAGCGGCAGTGAACGTGGTGTCTTCGATTCCAGACCATGCCCGTAATGCCCATGGTAATTTGGCAGAACAGAACCGTTCAGTGGGGGCACAACACGGCGTGGACACCACGCGACCAGAAGCACAGTCTGGTGTGGCCGTTTTGACAGCTGCGCAGGTACTTCCAGAAACTCAACCTATTCCTCTAGCCGTAGCTGGTTCTTCTAAGGCGGATAAGGCTCGTGGTGACAGCAAGGCCGAAATTGCTTTGGCACAAAAGAACGGCTGCACTGCTTGTCACGCCGTGGACAAAAAAATCTTGGGCCCGAGTTTTCAGGATATCAGCAAAAAACACGCAGGCAAAGCCGATTATTTGGCAGGCAAGATCAAGTCAGGTGGCAGTGGCGTGTGGGGACCGATCCCCATGCCTGCGCAATCGCTCGGCGAGGAGGATCTCAAAACCCTGGCGGACTGGTTAGCTTTCGGCCCGTTGAAATAAGGTCGAATTGATTTTCGTGGTGTAATTTTTAATTGAAATGTATTTAAGCAAGGAAACCCAGATGCAAACTCGACGCGAGACACTCAAACACAGCGCCAAGGTGATCAGCCTGTTGGCGGCTACAGGACTTTTTCCACACTACGCCTTGGCTTACAACAAAACCGCTTTTGAAGCCAAAAATCTCGCGGAGGCGCTCAAGGCCTTGGGCGGAGGTGCTCCGGTTGCCAGTAAGGATGTCACGATCGGTGGCCCTGACATCGCAGAGAACGGCGCTGTGGTCCCCTTGACTGTAAGCACCAGTCTGTCGGGCGTCAAACAACTGCTACTCCTGGTTGAAAAAAATCCTGCTGCATTAGTTGCGGTTTTCAATGTGACCGATAGCGTAGAAGTGAACTTCGGCACGCGTTCCAAAATGGGTCAGACTTCCGATGTCTATGCCGTGGCCGTAATGGCGGATGGCAGAGCCCTGTTTGCGAAGAAGGAAGTCAAAGTCACCCTCGGCGGCTGCGGCGGTTAAGTCAGCATTAATCAGTTGGGGACAGAGCTTGCTAATTTCGTATAAGTGTGAACTGTCCCACAAAGCTTCAATTTAAATTCAGGAGTATCAAAATGGCAGATCCAATGCGCATTCGCGCCCAAGCCGCTGGTGACAAAACAACGGTTCGTGTGCTGATGAACCATGAAATGGAGTCCGGTCAGCGTAAAGATGCCGCTG
>CANCAO010000285.1 GCA_947374105.1 Comamonadaceae bacterium
GTCGATCTCAAACAGCATGCAGCTATTGAGTTGCAAATGCTGCGTAATGCGCTTGATCACCATGTCCACGATATCAGCACTGTTGTGCAGCATGGACAACAACTTTTGTAACTCTGCCAAAAAAGCAAGGTTGTGTTCCCGGCGTTTGATTTTGGTGATGTCCCAATTGGTGCCTACCAAGCGAAGTGTTTGGCCCGATTGATCCCGCACCAAGCGGGCGTGGGACTTGATCGTGTGTAATTCGCCGTTGGGCCAGATGATGCGAAATTCAGGTGTGTAGGGCTGATTGTTAAGTAAGGACTCCTGCAGGGCCGCCTCTGGAATGCCCTTGTCTTGCGGGTGTATGCAAAAATCCCATGCGTCAATCGCGTTGGGAAACGCCTCACGGGTTGTGCCATACAGGGCATACATGGTGTCGTCCCAGATCAGGGTCTTATGCTGCGGACTTTTCTCCCAAATACCGACTTGCGCAGTACCTACTGCTATCTTCATTCGCTCTTCACTCATTCGCAAGGCAATGTCTGCTTCGTGGCTGTTGAGTTCGTTTTCTGCGATGCAGGCCAAGTCTTCTAACAGCAGCAACTGTGTCGGCGTCAATAGGCGCGGCTTCCGGTCAATAACGCACAAAGTGCCCACTCTATGGCCTTGCATTGATTTCAGTGGACGCCCAGCATAAAAGCGGATGAGCGGCCCATCCGTGACCAATGGATTGTCTGAAAAACGCGAGTCGGCATGGGCATCAGGAACGACAAAAAGGGAATCGTCCAGGATGGCATGGCCGCAAAATGAAATGTCACGTGGAATTTGCGTGGCCTTGGAGCCGTAGGCAGACTTGAACCACCGTCGGTCGCTGTCAACCAGGGAAATCAGCACGATCGGCATCTCTAGCAGCGCGGCAGCCAGGCGGGTGATGCGGTCAAAGCGCTCTTCGGGTGGCGTGTCGAGGATGTCCAGGCTACGCAAAGCAGCGAGCCGCTGGGCTTCATCTGGGGGGCGGCGGGGCGCTTGCATGGTGCGGGACTTCGGTGGGTAGGCTTGGTGTGGATGACGATGTCAGCCAAGATACTACGCCTGCACCGGGTGAAAATCTATAATCGCGAGTCAAATTCCACATAAAACCATGTCCACCCCCACCATCTCCGTTGCCGATATCCGCAAGACCTTTCTGGACTTCTTCGCCTCCAAAGGCCACACCGTGGTGGCGTCCAGCCCGCTGGTGCCCGGTAACGACCCCACGCTCATGTTCACCAACTCGGGCATGGTGCAGTTCAAGGATGTTTTTCTCGGCACTGACAAGCGCTCTTACGTGCGCGCGGCCTCGGTGCAGGCCTGCCTGCGCGCCGGGGGCAAGCACAATGATTTGGAAAACGTGGGTTACACCGCGCGTCATCACACCTTCTTCGAGATGCTGGGCAACTGGAGCTTTGGCGACTACTTCAAGCGCGACTCCCTCAAATGGGGCTGGGAGCTGCTGACCCAGGTGTACCAACTGCCCGCAGAGCGCTTGCTGGTCACGGTGTATATCGACGACCAAGAGGCCTATGACATCTGGCACAAAGAGATCGGTTTGCCCGCTGACCGCATCGTGCGCATTGGCGACAACAAGGGCAAAAAATACGCCTCAGACAACTTCTGGATGATGGCCGACACCGGCCCCTGCGGCCCCTGCTCCGAAATTTTCTACGACCACGGCGATCACATCCCTGGCGGCCCCCCGGGCAGCCCCGGTGAAGACGGCGACCGCTTCATCGAAATCTGGAACCACGTGTTCATGCAGTTCGACATGCAGACCGATGGCAGCTTGAAAAAACTGCCCGCACCCTGTGTCGATACCGGCATGGGCCTGGAGCGCCTGGCCGCCATCTTGCAGCACGTGCACAGCAATTACGAGATCGACATTTTTGCTGCCCTCATCAAAGCCGCCTCGCGCGAGACCGGCTGTACCGATCTGGACAACAAGAGCTTGCGCGTGATTGCCGATCACATCCGTGCCACCGCATTTTTGGTTAGCGATGGCGTGATTCCCTCGAACGAAGGGCGCGGCTACGTGCAGCGCCGCATCATCCGCCGCGCCATTCGCCACGGCTACAAGTTGGGCAAGAAGACGCCGTTCTTCCACAAGCTGGTGGCGGATTTGGTGGCGCAAATGGGTGAGGCTTATCCCAGCTTGGCTGCGCAAGAGAAGCGCATCACCGAGGTGCTACGGGTGGAGGAGGAGCGCTTTTTTGAGACGTTGGCCACGGGGATGGAAATTTTGGACAGCGCGCTCGGCTATGACGCGGCCACAGGCCAATCCAAAATCACCGTGCTGCCGGGCGAAGTGGCCTTCAAGCTGCACGACACTTACGGCTTCCCGCTCGACCTGTCGGCTGACGTGTGCCGTGAACGCGGCCTCTCAGTGGACGAAGCAGGTTTCGCTGTCGCCATGGACAAGCAAAAAGCCCAAGCCCGCGCCGCCGGCAAGTTCAGACAAGACAAGGCGCTGGATTACACGGGCGTTGGCAATGATTTTGTGGGTTACGAAAAGCTTGAAGTTGCTACAAAAATTGTAGCCATCTACGCAAATGGTACGACCGCTACAGCCCTGAAAGAGGGTGAAAATGGGATCGTGGTTCTGGACGCCACGCCGTTTTATGCCGAGTCGGGCGGGCAGGTGGGGGACGAGGGTGTTTTGCTGGCTGGATCGGTTCGCTTTGACGTGGCCGACACCCAGAAAATCAAAGCCGATGTCTTCGGCCACCATGGCACTTTGCGTGCAGGCTCCCTCAAGGTGGGCGATAGCGTTACCGCGCAGGTCAACACCGCCACGCGCGCGGCCACCATGCGCAACCACAGCGTGACGCACTTGATGCACAAGGCCTTGCACGAGGTGTTGGGTGAGCATGTGCAGCAAAAGGGCTCGTTGGTGAATGCCGATCGCACCCGTTTCGACTTCGCGCACAACGCCCCGGTGAGCGACGCGCAGGTGCGTGAGATCGAAGCCCTCGTCAATGCTGAGGTACTGACCAATGCCGCCACACAGTCGCGTGTGATGGACATTGAATCAGCCCAGAAAACCGGCGCCATGATGCTGTTTGGCGAGAAGTACGGCGAGACGGTGCGCGTGCTCGATATCGGCACCAGCCGCGAGTTATGCGGCGGCACGCACGTGCAGCGTACTGGTGACATTGGCCTGTTCAAAATCGTTTCAGAAAGTGGCGTGGCGGCGGGTGTGCGCCGTATCGAGGCGGTGACGGGCAACAACGCGCTGACCTACCTGCAGACCTTGGAAGACACCGTGACGCAGGCCGCCGGTACGCTGAAAAGCCCGGTGCCCGAGTTGAACAACCGCCTCGCGCAGGTACTCGATCAGGTCAAAGGGCTGGAGAAAGAAATCGCCGCGCTCAAAGGCAAGCTGGCTTCCAGCCAGGGCGATGATCTGGCGACGCAGGCCGTGGACGTCAATGGCACCAAGCTGTTGGCGGCCTTGTTGCCCGGTGCAGACGCCAAGGTGCTGCGCGACA
>CANCAO010000286.1 GCA_947374105.1 Comamonadaceae bacterium
TTTCAAACTGCGCGACAAAGAGACCGCAGTCAAGTGAGCCATCCTGTGGCGTGGATCGAGATTGACTGGGCCGGGCGCTCGGTGCGCATTGAGCATCAGTGGCTTGAGCCTGCGCCCGTTCAAGACAAGCCCACCTCCGTTCAGTCCGAGTCCACCCCCGTTCGCCCACCACTCTTCGTGTTTCTCCATGAAGGCCTGGGCTCGCTGGCGATGTGGAAGGACTTTCCGCAAACGCTGTGCGACGACCTCGGTTGCCGGGGTCTGGTTTACTCGCGCCCCGGCTATGGTCAATCGACGCCACGCGCCGCAGACGATATCTGGGGGCCGGACTTCATGCACCGTCAGGCGCTGGAGGTCTTGCCCGCCTTGCTCGATGCACTGGGCATCGACACACACAAACAAGCCCTCTGGCTGTTCGGCCACAGCGACGGGGCCTCTATCGCACTGCTCTACGCAGCTCATTTCCCTGCGCAAGTCAAAGGCGCGGTGGTCCTCGCCCCGCACATCAGCGTCGAAGACATCGCCGTGCAAAGCATCACCCAAACCCGCATGGCCTATCTCAACACCGATTTACGCCAACGTTTGTCCAAGTACCACGATGACCCCGACTCGGCCTTCTGGGGGTGGAATCGCATCTGGCTTGATCCGTCCTTCAAAACGTGGTCGATTGAAGCTGATTTGCCCCGCATCACCTGCCCTGTTCTGGCCGTGCAGGGGCAAGAAGATGAGTACGGCACAATGCAACAGCTCGACGGGCTCCAGCACGCGGTGCCTCAGGCCGAACTGCTGAAATTGTCTGCCTGTGGCCACGCACCGCACCGCGACCAAACCGCCCCATTGATTGCCAACGTTAGTCATTTTTTTCAACAACACACATCAGGAGACAGACCATGAACCTACTTCGCACCACCCTCATCGCCAGTGCCATCGCAGCGTCCTTCAGCGTACCCATGGCATTGGCGCAAACCGCCGCCGCACCGAAACTCAAAGTAGGCCTGATGCTGCCCTACACCGGCACCTTTGCCGCCTTGGGCAACGCGATTGAAAACGGCTTTCGCCTGCATGTGGCCGAGCAAGGCGGCAAGCTGGGCGGGCGCGAAATTGAATTTGTGAAAGTGGACGACGAGTCCGACCCGTCCAAGGCCACCGACAACGTGAACAAACTCATAAAGCGTGACAACGTGGATGTGCTGGTGGGTACGGTGCACTCCGGCGTGGCCATGGGCATGGCCAAGGTGGCCAAAGACACCGGTACGCTGCTGATCGTGCCCAACGCAGGGGCCGACATCGTGACCGGCGCCATGTGCGCACCCAACATCTTCCGCAGCTCTTTCTCCAACTGGCAGCCCGGTTACGCCATGGGTGAAGTAGTCGCGAAAAAAGGGCTTAAAAAGGTCGTGACCATCACCTGGAAATACGCCGCCGGTGACGAGTCGGTCAAGGGCTTCAAGGAGTCGTTTGAGAAAGGCGGCGGCAAGGTCGTCAAAGAACTAAGCCTGCCCTTCCCTGGCGTTGAGTTTCAAGCCCTGCTGACCGAAATCGCCGCCACCAAACCCGACGCGGTCTTTACCTTCTTTGCCGGTGGCGGTGCGGTCAAGTTCGTCAAAGACTACGCCGCAGCGGGTCTGAAGAAAACCATTCCCCTGTACGGTTCTGGCTTTCTCACCGACGGCACGCTGGAAGCCCAAGGCGCGGACGCCGATGGTCTGATGACGGCGCTGCACTATGCCGACAGCCTGAACACCACACGCGACAACGCCTTCCGTCTGGCCTATGCCAAGGCCTACAAACTGCAGCCTGACGTGTACGCGGTGCAGGGTTACGACGCGGCACAAATGCTGGCGGCGGGGTTAACCGCTGTCAAAGGTGACATGAGCAAAAAAGCAGAACTCAGCGCTGCCATTGAGAACGCCAAGATCAACAGCCCACGTGGCCCCTTCACCCTGTCCAAAGCCCACAACCCGGTGCAAGACATCTACCTGCGTCAGGTGTCAGGCAAAGAGAACAAGGTGATCGGCATCGCCAGCAAATCGCTGACCGATCCAGCACGCGGCTGCAAATCGTAAAGCACATCTGTTTTCATAGAACCAACCGTTCCCGCTGTTTAGAGCACTCCCGTTCGGGCTGTTTAGAGCACTCCCGTTCGGGCTGAGTTTGTCGAAGCCGCTGAGTCCTTCGACAAGCTCAGGACGAACGGAAATAGTGGACCTGCTCTGTCCTCAACTGATTAAGCGTTATGGACTTATCCACCTTCCTCATCCAATGCCTCAACGCCCTGCAATACGGGCTGTTGCTGTTCCTCGTGGCCTCGGGGCTGACGCTGATCTTCGGCATCATGGGCGTCATCAATCTGGCGCACGGCAGCTTCTACATGGTGGGGGCTTACATGGCTTACGCGCTGGCCCCGCTGGTCGCCGCCACCATTGGCGGGGGCTTCTTTGCCACGCTCGTCGTGGGGGTGGTGCTGGCCGTGCTGCTGGGTTATGTGCTGGAGTGGGCTTTCTACAGTTTTCTGTACGAACGCGAACACCTGCAACAGGTCTTGATGACCTACGGGCTGATTCTGGTGTTTGAAGAAGTGCGCAGCTTGCTGGTGGGTGACGATGTGCACGGCGTGCCGCCGCCTGACATGCTCTCGGGCACGTTTGCACTGGGAGAGTTGATGACTTACCCGGTCTATCGCCTGTTTGTCTCCGGCGTGTGTTTGGCCTTGGCTGCGGGTATGTACCTGGTGTTCACACGCACCCGGCTGGGCATGATGATCCGCGCGGGCAGCACCAACCGCGAGATGGTGCAGTCGCTGGGCATTGACATCAAGTTTCTTTACCGCGTGGTGTTTGCCGCCGGTGTGGCCGTGGCTGTGCTGGCCGGCATGGTGGCCGCGCCCATCTCATCGGTCTATCCAGGCATGGGCTCTTCGGTGCTCATCATCTGCTTTGTGGTGGTGGTGATTGGCGGCATTGGCTCGATTCGCGGCGCGCTGTTGGCGTCGCTCTTGATTGGCGTGGTCGATACCTTTGGCAAGGTGCTGCTGCCACAAGTGGCGGGCATGCTGGTCTATGTGCTGATGGCCTTGATCCTGCTCTGGAAGCCGGACGGTTTATTCAAGGCGGGGTGAATTGATGCGCCATTCCAAAACCCTGTTTGTCGTCTTGACCTTTGCCACCTTGGCACTGCTGCCCTTTGTGACCGGGGCTTATGCGCTGGACTTCGTCACCAAGATCATGATTTATGCCGTGCTGGCGCTCAGCCTGGAGTTGCTGGTAGGCAGCACCGGCCTGGTGTGTTTTGGCCAGTCCGCGTTCTTTGGCGTGGGGGCCTACGTCGCCGTGCTGCTGACCCCGCAGGACGGGGCCGCCTCGGTGCTGTGGCTGCTGCCCCTGTGTGTGCTGGCCGCCGCCGCTTACGCGCTGGTGGTTGGGGCTTTGTCGCTGCGCACCAAGGGTGTGTACTTCATCATGGTCACGCTGGCGTTTGCGCAAATGGCCTATTACGTGGTGCA
>CANCAO010000287.1 GCA_947374105.1 Comamonadaceae bacterium
GTGGTGTTTGACGCCTCGTCCAAGGGTGCTCAGGCGTACGTGAGCTTTGCGCAGGAGATGGTGGAGCGCATCAAGGGCATGAATTTATGAATCAAATCGGTCAAAAGCCCTTTAAACAGTGGCGTAAGCAGCTATTGATTCAGTAGCAAAAAACCATGAATCCCGCCAACGTCCTCCTTTTGCCCGGCTGGCATAACTCTGGCCCAGCGCACTGGCAAAGCCGGTGGGAGCATGCGCACGGCTATGTGCGCGTGCAGCAGCACGACTGGGAGCGCCCCTTGCGCGGTGACTGGTTGATGCAACTCGAAGAGGCGGTGCTGAATTCCACTGGCGATCTGATCCTCGTGGCTCACAGCCTGGGTTGTATCCAGCTCGCGGCCTGGGCCGCGTACTCGACGCACGCGCAGCGCATCAAGGCGGCGTTGCTGGTCGCCCCCGCCGATGTGGAGCGTGAGGCCGTGCGTGCCCTGCTGCCGAGTTGGTCACCCATTGCGCGGCAGACCTTGCCTTTTAAAAGCGTGCTGGTTGCCAGCGGCAATGATCCGTTTTGTACGTGGGAGCAAGCCCAGGGCTTGGCCCGTGATTGGGGCTCCGAGCTGGTTAACGGCGGCAACATCGGGCACATCAATGCCGAGGCCGATTTGGGCGACTGGTTGCAAGGGCATGCGTTGTTGCTTCGCCTGCAAGAATTGAATTGAATTGAAAAGAGGAAACCATGGTCACTAAAAAACCCAAAGGCTTAGGCCTAGGCCTCGAAGCCCTGTTGGGCCCCAAAGTGGATGAAGCCGCTGCATCGGCCGGTGCTAACGACGGCCTGCCCACCAGCCTGCCGCTGGGCGATCTGGTGGCTGGCCAGTACCAGCCGCGCACCCGCATGGACGAAGGTGCACTGTACGAGCTTGCCGAATCCATCAAGGTGCAGGGCATCATGCAGCCGATTTTGGTGCGTCGTCTGACCAGTGGTGCCAACGACGGCAAGTACGAAATCATCGCCGGTGAGCGGCGCTTCCGGGCCGCCAAGCTGGCCGGTCTAGAGGGTGTGCCCGTGTTAGTGCGCAATGTGCCCGACGAGTCGGCCGCGGCCATGGCGCTAATCGAAAACATTCAACGCGAAGACCTCAACCCATTGGAAGAAGCCCAAGGTTTGCAACGCCTGGTCAAAGAGTTTGGGCTCACTCACGAATTGGCGGCACAGGCCGTGGGACGTTCGCGTAGTGCTGCAAGCAACCTTTTGCGCCTGCTCAATCTGGCCGATCCGGTGCAGACCATGCTGATGGCCGGTGACATTGACATGGGCCATGCCCGAGCACTGTTGGCCTTGGACCGGGCCACCCAGATTACGGCGGCGAGCCAGATTGCGGCGAAAAAAATGTCGGTGCGCGAGGCCGAAAGCCTAGTCAAGAAACTCAGCGCCGAATTTGCGTTGACCGCCAGCAAGCCCAAGAAGGAAAAGTCGCGCGACCTCAAGCGCGTGGAGGAAGAGCTGTCGGACTTACTGATGGCCGAGGTCGAAGTCCGTGTCAAAAAACGCGTTAAGCGCGCGGGGCGCATGGAAGACATGGGCGAGTTGAGCATTCAGTTCAGTTCGCTCGACGAGCTTAATGGCTTGATTGACAAGCTGCGCGTGGGTGGAGCGAGCCGCTAGCCAATGAACCTGCTAGCCCGCCTGCGCTGGCCTTTGCCCGCTTTGCTGGCCTGGGCCTTGGCTTGGGCCTTGTTTGTTCAGTCGCGCTTGGGCTTGGGCGGCACCGCCGCCTTGCTGCTGGCCTCCAGCTTGGGTGTTGGTTTGAGCGTGCTGGGTCGCAGCTGGTGGCGGCGTCTCATCATCGGCCTGGGCTTTCCGGTGTCGCTGGCCTTATCGGGTGCCTTGAGTTTGCCCGCCTGGGGTTGGCTTTTGCCCCTGATGGTCTTGTTGCTGATCTACCCGATCAATGCTTGGCGGGATGCGCCCTTGTTCCCCACGCCGCTCGATGCCTTGAACGACTTGCCGAACGTGGCCCCGTTGCCGCCCGGTGCGCGTGTGCTGGACGCCGGTTGTGGACTGGGCCACGGCCTACAGGCTTTGCGCCAGGCCTACCCGCTGGCTGAGCTGCACGGTATCGAATGGAGCCGCCCCTTGCGCTGGTTGTGCGCCCGTCGCTGCCCTTGGGCGCAGGTGGTGCAGGGTGACATTTGGGTGGCTGATTGGTCTAGCTTTGATCTGGTTTATTTGTTTCAACGGCCTGAGAGCATGTCGCATGCGGTCGAGAAGGCGCGTGAAGAACTCAAACCCGGTGCTTGGCTGGTGAGCCTAGAGTTTGAGGCTACGGGCCTAACTCCGGTGGCGCAACCGCAGGCGACGCAGGGCAAACCGGTTTGGGTCTATCAGGCGCCTTTGGGTCTTGAAAATACAGGAAAATCCGGTTGAAATCCTCTGGCATCTGGCGCAAGTAGCTATTAAATAAAGAGCAATTAAAGATGTCACCTACGCGCCTGTTTGCTCTCACCACCCTAGCCTTGCTGCTGTTTGGCGCAGTGCAAGCCACCATGATCGGAGTGGGCCTGTGGCGTGGTGAGCTCGGGTTCGGTTATGCGATGGGTACACGGCGCTGCTAGGGCTCAAAGCCACCACCCACGCGACCACGATCCAGCTTAGCGTGCCGGTGATTGCAGCACTCGGCGGCATTGTGTGGCTGTGTGAGCCGCTGACCTTGCGCCTGGTGCTGGCATCCACCGCAATTTTGGGAGGCATTGCGCTGGTGATTCGTGAGAGGGCTGTTCAGTAACTAAAAATTTTCCCCGGATTCATGATGTTCTTCGGATCCAGCGCATGTTTGATGGCGCGCATGATGGCCACCGCCCCGCCTCCTGTCTCGGCTAGCAGAAAATCCATCTTGTGCAGGCCCACGCCGTGCTCACCTGTGCAGGTGCCCTCAAGTTTGAGTGCGCGCTCCACCAGACGGTGATTCAACGCTTCGGCAATCTCGCGCTCCTGGGGCTTGTCGGGGTCAATCAGGTAGCCAAAATGGAAATTCCCATCGCCCACATGGCCGACTAGGAAGTAGGGAATGCCGCTTGCGTCGGCCTCGGCTACAGAGTCAAGCAGGCAGTCGGCCAGGCGCGATATGGGCACACAGGTGTCGGTGCTGATCGCACGGCAGCCGGGTTTGCTTTGGATGGCGGCGAAGTAAGCGTTGTGTCGCGCTGCCCATAGCTTGGTGCGCGCCTCGGGCGTGCTGGCCCACTCAAACGCTTGTCCGCCTTGCTCGCTGGCCAGGTCTTGCACGGTTTCGGCCTGCTCTTTCACGCTGGCGGGTGAGCCGTGGAACTCCATCAGAAGCATAGGTTCCTCACGCAGGCCCAATTTGCTGTGGGCGTTGACCATGCGCACCGTGTTGTGGTCAATCAGCTCCACGCGTGCAATCGGGATGCCCATCTGAATCACCTGAATGGTGGTGCGCACGGCGGCCTCAATGCTGGGGAAGGAGCACACTGCCGCCGATATCGCCTC
>CANCAO010000288.1 GCA_947374105.1 Comamonadaceae bacterium
CAGGCACATTCCTATCTCAAATTGATTTCGCGGCCTTGGTTTTGGCTGCCCTCGCGCTGCTGGCTTTGCTGCGCTACAAAGTAGGTGTGATGCCGGTGATTGGCGCGTGTGCGCTGGCGGGTTTGGTGTTGAAGTTGGCCGCGTGGGTCTGAAACTTGAAAGGAAATCCATGAAAAACACAGTAGGGTTAATCGGCCTCGGTGCCATGGGCAAGGGCATGGCGACATCGCTTCGGCGTGCGGGCCACGCACCGCACGTATTCGACCTGCGTCATGAGGTGTCAGCGGCCTTCGCGGCAGACGGCGGCACGGCCAGCCCGTCGCTGGCGGCGCTGGGAGCGGCTTGCGATGTGGTTGTCTCCGTCGTGGTCAATGCCGCGCAGACCGAGAGCGTGCTGTTTGGTGCCAATAACGATGGCACAGGTTGCTCGGCGACGATGAAGCGCGGCAGCGTCTTTGTGATGTGTTCCACGGTGGACCCAAACTGGTCGGTGGCGCTGGAGGCGCGCTTGGCCGCGTTGGGCATCCTCTACCTGGACGCGCCCATCTCGGGTGGGGCCGCTAAAGCGGCCAGCGGCGAGATGACCATGATGACCGCTGGCAAGCCCGAGGCCTATGCCCTGTGCGAGCCCTTGCTCAATGCCATGGCGGGCAAGGTGTACAAGCTGGGCGACAGCGCCGGTGCAGGCAGCAAGGTCAAGATCGTCAACCAATTGCTGGCGGGCGTGCACATTGCCGCTGCTGCTGAGGCCATGGCACTGGGCCTGCGCGAGGGGGTTGACCCGGCGGCGCTTTATGAGGTGATCACCCACAGTGCGGGCAATAGTTGGATGTTTGAGAACCGCATGGCGCACGTGCTGGCCGGGGACTACACGCCCTTGTCGGCGGTGGATATTTTTGTGAAGGACTTGGGCCTGGTGCTGGACATGGCGCGGGCCAGCAAGTTTCCGCTGCCGCTGTCAAGCACCGCACATCAGATGTTCATGCAGGCCTCCAGCGCCGGCTTTGCGCGCGAGGATGACAGTGCGGTGATCAAAATCTTCCCTGGCATCGAACTGCCCGCGAAAAAATAGCCGTCGTTTCCATACACTTGGCCCTTCCTGTTTGACCCGCTAAACCACTTCATCACCATGCCCCAATTCGCCGCCAACCTCTCCATGCTCTACCCGGAGCTGGGCTTTCTGGATCGCTTTGAAGCCGCCGCCAAAGACGGCTTCAAAGCGGTTGAGTTCATGTTCCCCTACGAGTACGACAAGCACGAGATCCACGCCCGTCTGCAAGCCAACGGCCTGCAACAGGTGCTGTTCAATCTGCCGCCCGGTGCCACGGGCGCGGCGTGGACGGCGGGTGAGCGCGGCCTGGCTTGCTTGCCGGGGCGCGAGGCCGACTTTCGCGCCAACGTTCATCTCGCGCTGGAGTACGCCGATGTGCTGGCTTGCCCGCGCATCCACGCCATGGCCGGCTTGCTGCCCTCAGGTGCTACGCGTGAGGCCTTGCGCGCCACCTATGTGGCCAACCTGCGCTATGCGGGCGAGCAAGCCGCCAAGCAGGGCGTGGATGTGCTGATGGAGCCCATCAACACGCGCGATATCCCCGGCTTCTTTTTGAACCGCCAAGACCACGCGCACGACCTGATTGCCGAGATCGGCCTGCCCAATGTCAAGGTGCAGTTTGACCTCTACCACTGCCAGATTGTGGAGGGCGACGTGGCCATGAAAATTCGCCAGTACCTGCCCACCGGGCGCGTAGGCCACTTCCAGATTGCTGGCGTGCCCCAGCGCCATGAGCCTGACCTGGGCGAACTCAACTACGCGTATCTTTTTGAAGTGATCGACGAAGTGGCCCAGCAATGCGGCTGGAATGGTTGGATCGGTTGCGAATACCGCCCCAGCCGTGGCGCGCAGCCCGGCGGCACGTCGGCGGGGTTAGGCTGGATGCGGCGCTGAGTTTGCTATAGTTTTGGGAGCTGGCTGTGCTTGCTTTATATGCGCTACAGCCTGTTTTCATATCCAATTTGCGTCGGATCAACGCTTAAATTCTTTTTCAATGCGTCGGTCCGGCACAAACCACAATGCCGCCACCGCGACATAAATCCCTATTGAAATCCATTCGTTCACAAAGGCCAGCGGAATGGCGCTGGCATAGGCGGCCAGCGACACCTTGCCTTTGAAGTCGTTGCCAAGCGCCTTGGCCAGCGTGGAGTCCGCACCGTGATGTTTCACCAGCACCCGCACCAAGATGGTGTAGGCCACGGCCGACATCAACAGCACCACCCCGTAGAGAGCCACGGGCACTTGGTGAAAATGGTTCTCGCCCATCCAGCCGGTCACAAAAGGCGTGAGCGACAACCAGAACAATAGGTGCATATTGGCCCACAGTGTGGGCCCGTTCACCTGGAGTACGGTGTGCAAAAGATGGTGATGGTTGTTCCAGTAAATGGCGACAAAAATGAAACTCAGCACATAACTGATGAACACCGGAATCAAAGGCCCAAGCGAGGCTAGATCAACCCCGTGTGGCACCTTCATCTCCAGCACCATGATGGTAATGATGATGGCGATTACGCCGTCGCTAAAGGCTTCAAGCCGGTTCTTTCCCATGGGTGACTCCTGTTGCATCAGTTGAATATCGTAATGGGTGTTGCACAAGCCGGGGTTAGAAGTAGTGGATACGGAAAAATGGCTGTCTTGACGCATGATGTAGATTCCAAACGTTCAGGTATTTAAAAAATTCACCAATGTCCCTCAAGCCGATAGATACCCCCATGAAGCTGAACTGCCGCTGTGGCGTGGACATGCACGCGCATGTGATCCCGGGTGAATTCCCGCGTTACCTCGGCGCGGCTACGCCCGCAGGTTGGCCGTCTATGGCCCCAGCGGACGCTTGCCATCGCCACGTGATGATCGACGGCAAAAACTACCGCACCGTATCCGACAAATGTTGGACGACTACGCGGCGCTTGGCGGACTTTGAGGCCATGGGGATCGGCCTGCAAGCCATATCCCCCATGCCTGAGTTGCTGTCGTATTGGTTGCCCCCAGCCGTGGGCGCGCAACTGGTGCGCTACCTCAACGACCAAATCGCGGCCATGGTGGACGAGTCCGGCGGGCAGTTGATTGGCCTGGGGGCCGTGCCCTTGCAAGACATGGACTTGGCGATCAAGGAGCTGCATTACCTCAAACACGACTTGAAGTTTGCAGGTGTTGAGATTGGCAGCAACATCAATGGTGTGGTCATTGGTGACCCCCAGCTTGATCCCTTCTTTGAGGCCTGCGAGGCGCTTGACCTGGCGGTGTTCGTGCACGCACTGCGCCCAGCGGGCATGGATCGTTTGGTGGGCCCGCCCGCTTTGCAGCAGGTGCTGGCTTACCCCACTGACGTGGGGCTGGCGGCGGCATCGGTACTCACCAGCAACCTCATCACGCGCAGGCCCAAGTTGCGCCTGGCCTTTAGCCACGGTGGGGGCACGCTGGCGATGCTGCTGCCGAG
>CANCAO010000289.1 GCA_947374105.1 Comamonadaceae bacterium
TGGCTGGCAAACCCGCATTGATGCCGCCCTGAAAGACTGGCTGCGCACGCACTCTCCCGCGTAGTAAAAAGGCCTCTGGCCCTTACGAAATATGCGTAAGAAGCTATCAAAATAGTAGCTACTGCACGACATCCCGCACGTCGATCTGCCCGGTGACGGCGGCGGAGATCAGCGCGGTGCGGCGCTCTTGCAGCAGGGCTATGGCGCGTTGGGCTTCGGTGGTGAGGGTGTCGAACTTGGTGAGTTGAGATACAAGAAACTCAGTAATCGCCTTTTGCTCACTAATCGGCGGAAAACATCCCACCACTTTTGTGAGGTTCTGGATTGAAAGGCGGGGAAGCCCTGCTCCCTTCACAAAGCAATCCACTTGGTTGGCAATGCCCTGCGATTGGCATAGACAATTTAGAAAGTCCGAATCGAGAAGACTCGCCGTTGGTCGAATGATGATGAGGGATGAAGCAACAACGAAGTCACGCTCTTCGCGGATCACCACAGTTCGCCCAATAGTGCCGTCTTTGCTAAACAACACATCCCCCACCACCGGACGGCAGCCAGTTTTCACCATGGACTCATAGCTCTGTTCGGTAGTGAGTAGGCAGTTCTCAAAGTCGATGGACTCTGCCCCCACGTCCTTGGTCGAAACAAAGTGAAACACGCCATTTTCAGTTTCAGGTGATACGTGTGCACCATCAGTGATCTTGTCGGCATAGCGTTTGATCGCTGAAACCCCCCAATGACCCGGCACATCCCCCAGCCATTCGATGCCGGACGGCTTCAGGGGGGCTTGGGGGTTCAGCCCGCGCGTGACGGCGTGGGAGATGACGGCCTGGCGCTTTTCTTTCAGCAACGCCATCAGCCGCCGCTGCTCTGCCACCAGCGCATCAATCTTCGCGGTTTCGCGGTCGAGGAAGGCGGCGATTTGGGTTTGTTCGTCGAGAGATGGGAACCCAGCACGTTCATCGAAATACTGCGATGCATCGAGATTCTGGATACCAGATGTTTGCTTGATTGAGCGAGTATTTAGTCGTACAGCATATGCAGCAGCATGCACATACCGCCAAAACGAAGAACTCATGCATGGCGCGGTCTGGATACGAGCGACGAAATTCGAGCAAACGGCTGGACGTGGGTCGTCATACAAAACGACGCATCCAACCGGCTGGCCCTCGCCGCCACCTGACTTCTCCAAAAGTAAATCGCCTTGCACAAGGATGCGCCCAACGCGATCGCTGTCAGCAATGTTGCGAATTGTTGGTTCATCGAGTTCAACCCGAAGCCCTTGGCGATCAAAGTCGGCAACCCGCACGCATGGGATGTCGTTTGCATTTTGCTTCGCCTCATCCCCCCAAACGCCATTTTTGGCACTTACGGTTGAGCGTTTGAAGCGGTCAACCTCCCAATGCTCGGGCACCTCCCCCAACCACTCTACGCCACTGTCCTTGTACGCCGGGTAACGCGGAAAGCTCATGGAGTCGCTCCACTGGTGCCTGCTTGACGCATTGCAAGGGGGGGCGCTGTCATCGCTGATTGCCAAAAGTCTTGTTGTTTCCAGTCCGCCGGAAAGCCCATGTGAGGGAGCGACACCTGAGGGTTTCGGTTGAGTAGCTGCGCCAGCCGTTGCACCCAATCACTCTGGCCGCTCACAGGTTTCATCAGACTCTGGATGACGACCAGCTGCATATATAGCCGCTGGCGTGCATTGATGGTTTGCTCAGGCTGGAAATGTGCCCCCGTATGCAGCCGCTCTGACACAACAGGCCAGTCCTTGGGGGCACGTTTGGGGCTGACGGGGATGGTGCCAAACTCACGATTCCAGACTCGCGCATGGTGGGCACACAGGTTGCGCAGGTCGGAGATGCTGCGAAACCACGACTTGAGCACGGTATATTTCCATCCAAAGTGAGACTCGATGGGCTGGGTGTCGGTGGCGAGGCGTAAGTGGGAAAAGAGAATCGAGACTTCCTTAAAAGTCAGTAACTCGACAGCCATCCAAATGGGGGGCTGCTTGGGCGCTGCGGTGTATTTTTCGTTGTAATGAGCCAAGAAAGGCTCGACTGCTGGCGTTTTGCCATCCGGTTGCAGTTTCTGCACCAGCCAAGCATGGTTGTATCGCGTGTCAAAAATAGCGGGGTCGAGGTAGCCATGCGGACCATATTCTTGCGCCAATCGGTTGGCCAATTGCGCTCGCAACGCAACTTCAAGGCGTTCAATCACATCAAGCAACAGTAAGCGCAGTTCACGGTCAAAGATATAGAGCTGCAACACATCATCAAAACAGGTGCCCTGCCGGAAAGTATGCACGGGCTGGTGTGGCACGTAAAAGGGCCGTGTGTAGGCCGATAAACGGTAGTAGCTGATGTTGTTAAGGTAGTGCTTAGCCGATGAATCATCTGAAATGATGAGACCCCGCGCACGCAACATGCCGATGTGCTCGTCAATGCTGAGGGCTCTTTTATCAAACGTGCTCATGTGTAAGCCCTAGAAACAAAAAACCCGCCAAAGTGTGCATCGTAGAGAGGCATGGCGGGTGTGTTGCTGTAATTATAAAGCGCAAATGCAAGCTCGGCAAACCACTCCAAGCCACTGTCCTTGTACGCCGGGTATCGCGCAAAGCTCATGCGCCACCACCATCAGTCGGTTTGCTCGACTTGCGTTTGGGCAGTGTCTTGGCCGTCGTCTGAATCTGCAAGGCAGCCTGCTCAAAATGTGCATCCACCGGGCGCGGCAAGGCATCTTGCACGGCGCGGTAGCGGGTGTATTCCAGCTCGGCTTTGGTTTTGGCCGCTTCGGCAGAAATCTTGCCGGCGTGGTTGAGCAGCTCGCGGTCCGAGATTTTCAGGAAATCATCGAGCTTGGTGATCCACTGCACCATGGTCATGGGTTTGCGGTCCAGCGCTTGCAACTCAGCAAATTCAATGTAGAAGTTCACGATGCGGTTGAGGACCTGCAGCTCTTCTTCGGTCAGGTAATTTTTGGCAACCGCCACATCGTCCTTACGCACCAGACCACCCGCGCGCGTGGTCTGCAGGCCCATGAAGGGCTGGCTGGCGTCGGCACGGGCGTGAACGATTTCGGCAGCGGTGTGGCCATGGGTGGCCCAGTGCATCTTGTTTTGCACGGTGGCAAAAAACTGCTGTGAAGCCTGTGCGTTGGGGGTGTAGTCCACGCTGGTGGCGTAAATATCGAGCACCTTTTGGTAGAAGCGCCGCTCGGACGACCGGATGTCCCGAATACGGGCCAGCAGTTCGTCAAAGTAATCGGTCTGGCCGGGGCCGGGCGGGTTTTTCAGCCGCTCGTCGTCCATGGTGAAGCCCTTCACCAGATACTCCTCCAGCCGGGCCGTGGCCCATTGGCGGAACTGCGTGCCACGGTGGCTGCGCACGCGGAAACCAACCGCCAGAATGGCGCTGAGGTTGTAGTGCTTGAGCTGTCGAGAAACACTGCGCTGGCCTTCGGAACGAACTTGTAAGTAGTCCT
>CANCAO010000290.1 GCA_947374105.1 Comamonadaceae bacterium
AGAGCACTTCTTCTTGACCCTGGCGACGTGTGTGCCAGCGAAACAGCGTCTGCTCAGCCAGTCTGCGAATCGTGCGCGGGCGCGGCGCAAAACGCTTGAGCAAGTGGTAGCCGCGCTGCATCAGCGCTGTGGCCAAGGGGCGTGTCGCAGGCGCGGGGGGTGACGCACTGGCCAGCCCAACTGCCGAAGCATGGGCAGACGGCAAGCGCATGCCCTGCTCACAGTGCGTGCCGTAATACACGGTGACGTGCGCGTCTGAAACCCGGTCCATGGCCGTGAACAAATGGCGAATGTATTGCCCAATGCCCGTCAAAGGGGCGAGCAAAGGCATGCCGTTGACAATGATTTTCACGGCTTACCTCAACACGGAATAAAGCGCCGACAAGGGCAACACCAGCATCAAAGCGGCCACGCTGCCAATCAGATTGCCGGTCATGTCAAACCAACAAAAACCGCTGCCGTAGCGCGCATCCCAGCATTCTTTGGCCAAGCCCAGCAAGAACACCGCCACAAATGCCAGTGGTACAGACATCACGAGCCAAGCGCCCAGCGTGAGCCAGAAACTCCAGACCATGTGCTTGACCTTGTCTTCTTCCCTCAGCTTGAGGGGAAGGTCCATGAAGAACTGATGAATGGTGGTGGGCATCTATTGAAGTCGGGGCAGTGAGCGGGGTTAGCCGGGCATTTTAGTCCGCGTCGAACGCTACAATCATCGGCCCTGATAGCCCTACCTAGCAAAGACGAAAACCTTGGCGTGAATACCCTGCAAGAACTCTGGCGCTTTCGCAGCTACATCCTGGGCAGTGTGGGCCGCGACTTCAACCTGCGCTACAAGGGCTCGGTGCTGGGGGCTGCGCTGGTGTTTTTGGTGCCTGCGTTTCAAATTGCGGTGTACGTGCTGGTGTTTGGCAGCCTCATGAAAGGTCGCTTGCCCGGCAACCCCACCCTGCATGGCTACAGCATCTACCTGTGCTGTGGCATTTTATTCTGGAATTTCTTTGCTGAACTGCTACAGCGCAGCCAGAACCTCTACCTCGAAAACGCCAACCTGCTGAAGAAAGCCGCCTTTCCGCGCAGCGCTTTGTCCATCATCAGCTTCGCCTCCGTCAGCATCAATCTTTTACTGGCCATGGCCATGCTGTTGCTGTTTCTGCTTTTCACCCACGCCATGCCGGGCTGGCAAATTCTGGGTTTGATCCCCATCTGGCTGGTCGTGGCGGCGCTGGCGCTGAGCTTGGGTTTGTGCATTGCCATTTTGCAAGTGTTCTTTCGTGACTTTGGGGCCTTGACGACCATCGGCTTGCAAACCTTGTTCTGGGGCACGCCCATTGTTTACCCCATTGAAATTTTGCCCACCTGGCTCGTCCCTTGGTTGCAGCTCAATCCGCTGCTCGGGCCAATCAGCACCGCGCAAGCTCTGATGCTGGGCAGGCCCTTGCCCGCAGCGCAAGCTTGGGCTTCGACCGCCGTGGTCGCGGTTTTGGCCGCTGCCTTTGCCGCGCGCCTTTACCGGCAGCACCGGGTTGATCTCATGGACAACCTCTGACCATGACCCACAACGTCGTGACCGTCACCCACCTGGGCAAAGCCTTCAAACGCTATGCCCGCATACGCCACCGCCTGCTCGAATGGTTGCCTTTTGGCGGCGCGCACCATGAGCTGCGCTGGGTCTTGCGTGACCTCAACTTCAGCATTGCCCCTGGCGAAGCCATTGGCCTGATCGGGCGCAACGGTGCGGGCAAAAGCACCTTGCTCAAGCTCTTGACCGGCACCTTGCTGCCCACCACCGGCCAAGTGCAGGTCAAAGGGCGGGTGGCTGCCTTGCTGGAGCTGGGCATGGGCTTTCACCCCGAGTTTTCCGGGTTTGACAACGTCCTCATGGCCGGGCAACTCCAGGGTATGAGCCGTGCCGAAGTCTTGGCCTGCATGGACGACATCGTGGCCTTCGCCGAGATTGGCGACGCCCTGATGCAGCCGGTGCGCGTTTACTCCAGCGGCATGATGGTTCGCCTGGCCTTTGCCACGGCCACGGCAGTGCGCCCGGACGTGTTGATCGTGGACGAAGCTCTGGCCGTGGGCGACGCCTATTTCCAGCACAAGTGCTTCCGTCGCATCCGCGAGTTTCGCGAGCAGGGCGTCACCCTGTTGTTTGTGTCCCATGACCCGATGGCGGTGAAGTCTTTGTGCAACCGAGCCCTGCTGATTGAAGGCGGCCGCGTGGCCATGGACGGCGACCCGGTCCAAGTCCTTGATTACTACAATGCCCTGATCGCACTGGAAGAAGGCCGCGTCGCCGACCACGGCCAACTCATTGAGGCCACGCCAGACACGCGTGGCGTTCGCTCCGGCACAGGCGAAGTCAAAATTCGCACCGTGCGCTTGATGCGTCAAGGGCAAGACACGCAACAGGTGTTTGAAGGGGAGGCGCTTGACCTGGCGATCGAGCTGGCCATCCAGCAAGACTTGCCAGACCTCACCGTCGGCATCCTGCTGCGGGACCGACTCGGCAATGAAATCTTTGGCACCAACACCCACCACCTGGGCCTAGCCGATCAATTGCGCGACGCCCGTGCGGGCAGCGTGGTCCGTCTCCAGTTCAGTATTCCCAGTTTCCACCTCGGCGAGGGCAGCTACAGCCTGACGGTTGCCGCCCATGGTGCAGACACCCATCTGGCGGGCAACTACGACTGGTGGGATCAGGCCTTGAGCCTGGAAGTCGGCTTTGGCAAGGGCAGCCGATTCACCGGCGTCACGCGCTTGGCCCTGACGGCTTCGGTCCATCGTGAGGCGACTTAGGCGGGGCCATCTCGTCGCGCAAAATTTCGGGTTGCCGAATAATCAAACGGCGTAAGTCTTTCTCCACCACCCCGCGTTGAATCAGCACCTGAATCGCCCGCGACACCGACTCACGGCTGGTGTTGAGCATGATGGAGATCTCCTCCTGAGTCGGCAGCTCTTCAATCACCACCAGCCCCCCCGGTTTTTTTTGCGCCAGGTAATCCAGCAGCGCATACACGCGCGGGAAAACCTGGGGAATTCCAAGAATGGTTCTGAAACTGGAAGCCCGCCGAATGCCCAGCGCCAGGCGTTGAAACATGCGCTCGGTCACCAGCGGGTTGGTGTGCATCAACTCAAGCGCCTGAGGACGTGGCAGCAAACCGTACATCGACGGCGCGCTGGCCACCACAGACGCTGACCGGGGCAAGCCGTCAATCACCGAGATTTCCCCAAAGTAATCACCCGGCTCCAGAAACGACAGCCCCACCGCCCGCCCATCCTCGGTGATGTCCACCACCTGCAAGCGACCCGTGAGCAAGAAGAGCAAATAGTCGCCCACGCTGCCCTTGTTCAAAATTGCCTGCCCGCGTGTCGCTGTGCGAACCTGCAACACACTGGCAATTTTTTGGATTGTGGCTGCGTCAACCCCCGCCAGAAGCGGCAGCGCATTCAA
>CANCAO010000291.1 GCA_947374105.1 Comamonadaceae bacterium
TGATGCCATATATATGAGGACTATGCGGGTCATCTGCCTGCTCACATTTGGCGTGGTGCTTGCGGTGAACGGCAGCCCACTCCTTGGTCACTTGGCCCGTGGTAAGCCAGAGCCAGAGCCGGAAGAAATGCGAGGCAATAGGGTGCAGATCCAGCGCCCGATGGGCCTGATGACGGTGCAAAAATACAGTTACGCTGATCATGGTCACGTGCGTCAGCGCCAAGGTGATCAGGATGATCTGCCAAGCGGACAAATCCCATACACCATGGGACAACCAGTCAATGGCGGCGTTCAGAACCGCCCAATCAGGTAACAACATATTCAGTGACCTTCACAACGAATTAAGTAATAGTAAGGGCGACAACCGCCACGCCTCTGTGTGAATTTTAAGGGTTTCGGTCCGTTTTGACCACATCTTCTTAAAAAACCCTTTCAACACTCTCTATATGCAGCCAAAAATCATCAATTCAAGATAAAAACTCATTTTCTTTGCCAAACTGCAGCGAAAAATCCATCCGTCTGGTGCTTGTGCGGCCACAGACGCAGGTATTTCTGCCCACTCTCTCCGCCGCTGCACAGCTGGGCCGCACCCTCGACCTTCAAGCCCGTCAGAATTTCACCCGCGTCCAAGACGCTGAAGTCTGGGTTGGCGTCCGCGAAGGCCTGGGCAATCGCCTCATTCTCCTGCGGCAAGATGCTGCACGTGGCGTACACCAAGCGCCCACCGGACTTGAGCAGCCGGGCTGCGCTTTGCAAAATGGCTGCTTGCTTAACCGCCATTTCCTCCACGCCCTGCATGTTCTGACGCCACTTCAGATCAGGATTACGCCGTAAAGTTCCCAATCCCGTACAAGGCGCATCCACCAGCACCCGGTCAATCTTGCCCGCCAGGCGCTTGACGCGATCATCCCGCTCATGCGCAATGGCCGCCGGGTGCACGTTGGACAGGCCGCTGCGCGCCAGCCGGGGCTTGAGCGCATCCAAGCGATGGGCTGAGGTGTCAAACGCATACAGCCGCCCTGTGCTGCGCATGGCCGCGCCAATGGCCAAGGTCTTGCCACCGGCACCGGCGCAAAAGTCCACCACCATCTCGCCGCGTTTGGCATCCAGAAGCATGGCCAGCAGTTGCGAGCCCTCGTCTTGCACCTCAATCGCGCCCCGGGTAAAGGCATCCGTCTTGTTCAATGCCGGCTTGTCTTGCAGCCGCAGGCCCCAGGGTGAATAAGGCGTCGGCGTTGACTTAATGCCCGCCTTGTTGAGCTCTTTTTGCACATCGGCACGCTTGTCGTTCAGTGCGTTGACGCGCAGATCAAGCCCGGCGTTCTGGTTCAGACTCTGCGCCAGGGGCCAGAAGTCGGCGCCCAATTGATCTTTGAGCGGCTGCACCAGCCACTCGGGCAGGTTGTGGCGGTGTCGCTCCATCAAGTCGTCGGCCTTGACCTGGTCGCACTGCGCCAGCCAGTTTTTCTCTTGGTCGGTCAGCGCGCTCATCAGGAAATCGCGTGGGCCGTAGAATCCCAAAATAGCCAAACGCCGCTCTTTGGGGCCGCTGCCCGAGGGGGCGAAATGGTCAAACAGCAGTTTTTTGCGCAGCACGGCATACACCGTCTCGGCCAAGGTGGCACGCTCGCGCGGCCCTAGGCCGCGGTTGTCGCGAAAGTAGCGCGAGACAATGGCGTCCGCAGGGTGGTCGAATTTAAGGGTGAGTCTGACGAGTTCAGCGCAGGCGTCGAGGAGGGCTTTAGGATGCATAGCCTACGATTGTCCCATGTCCACCGAAAACCTCCCACCGCTGATCGAAACCCGCCCCGGCATTTACCGCCACTACAAGAACCTGATGTACGAGGTGCTGGGCACCGTGCGCCACAGCGAAACGCTGGAGCCCATGACACTGTACCGAGCGCTCTATGGTGAACGCGGTCTATGGGTGCGCCCTGCCGCCATGTTCACTGAGGATGTGGTGATTGACGGCGTCCAACAGCCCCGCTTTGCCTTTATTTCAGAAACCCAGCCAAGCTAAACCCATGACCCTACGCCCCCTCTCCCCCATCGAAGCCCGCGTGTTGGGCACGCTGATGGAAAAAGCCCGCACCGTGCCTGACAGCTACCCCCTGTCACTCAACAACCTGCTGCTGGGCTGCAACCAGAAGACCAGCCGGGAACCTGTGATGTTTGCCACCGAAGCGCAGGCGCAAGAGGCGCTGGACGCGCTGCGCGATTTGCAGCTGGTGCGCGAGTCCAGCGGCAGCCGCGTCACCCGGTTTGAGCACAACCTGCAGCGCGGCCTCAATGTGCCCGAGCAGTCCGCTGTATTGCTGGGTTTGTTGATGCTGCGCGGCCCCCAAACGGCGGCGGAGCTGCGCCTGAATAGCGAGCGCTGGTACCGGTTTGCGGATGTCTCTTCGGTTGAAGGATTTTTGGAAGAGTTGCGGGATCGCTCTGAGGAAAAAGGCGGGCCTTTGACTGTGCTGCTGCCCCGTGCACCCGGCGCGCGTGAGCCCCGCTGGGCGCACTTGCTGTGCGGACCGGTCGAAGTGAGCTTCGATATCGACCCAGGTTCGGTCAGCGTTGAGGGCGTCATCACACCAGGCGATCTGCGAACGCGGGTAGAACAACTGGAAAACGAAGTTGCTGACTTGCGCCAGACGGTTCAGCAACTTTGCAAAGAACTTGGCATACCGATCACCGCACCCGTTTCACATACAAATCTGGCTTCAGACCAATAAATAAATGCGTAAGCAGCTACTGATTTTGTAGCAACGCGGCAATCGCCTTGGGGTAAATCAAGTGCTCCTGACTCAGCACCCGCGCCGCTAGCATGTGCTCATCATCCCCAGGCAACACCGGCACCACGGCTTGCGCCAGGATGGGGCCGTGGTCGAGTTCGGCTGTGACTTGGTGCACGGTAGCACCCGCAAACTTGCAACCCGCATCCAAGGCCCGTTGGTGCGTGTGTAAGCCGGGAAAAGCGGGCAACAACGACGGGTGGATGTTGAGCAAGCGCCCCGCGTAGTGCTGCACAAAACCCGGCGTGAGGATGCGCATGAAGCCTGCCAGCACCACCAACGCGGGTTGCCCTTCGGGGTCTTGCCCGTCGATAGCAGCCATCAGCGCTTTATCAAACGCTGTGCGCGAGTCATAGGCTGTATGGTCCACAACTTCGGTAACAATGCCTTGCGACTTGGCAAACAACAAGCCTTTGGCATCAGCCCGGTTGCTGATGACCGCAGCGATGCGGGCACCATAGCCTGTGTGCCAGGCCTCGCGCTCAGCGGTTTTAACGATAGCGGCCATGTTGGAGCCGCCGCCTGAGATCAAAATGACAATGTTTTTCATGCTTTAGCAGCGATTATCGCGTTTGTGTTCCTTTACATAGAAAGCTCGCAATGGATTTGGCATTCACCCCCGAAGAGCAGCAGTTCCGCGACGACATCCGCACCTGGGTGCA
>CANCAO010000292.1 GCA_947374105.1 Comamonadaceae bacterium
TCAAGATGTTTGAGAAAGTCGGTGTGCCGATTTTGGGCATCGTGGAAAACATGGCGGTTCACATTTGCAGCAACTGCGGTCAGGTCGAGCATATTTTTGGCGCTGACGGCGGCAAGAAAATGGCCGCTGACTACAACATGAGCTACCTGGGCGCACTGCCGCTGGACATGCAAATTCGCCTACAAGCCGACAGCGGCAAGCCCACCGTGGTGGCTGACCCGGATGGCGAAGTGGCCGGGATTTACAAAGCCGTGGCCCGCCAGGTAGCGGTGACGATTGCGGCCAAAAACAAAGACTTCTCGAACAAGTTTCCGAGCATCAAAATCTCTAAAGAAACCTGATGCCTACTACCGTCTCTCCTGAGCTTGTCGAAGGTCTTCGACAAGCTCAGCCTGAACGGGTGATTCAGCACACACGGTGACACGATGAACCTCCTCGTCTCGATGCGCTACCTGGTCGCTTTGGACGAGCACAAGCACTTCGCCCGCGCGGCCCAGGCTTGCTTTGTCACGCAGCCCGCGCTCTCCAACGCCATCCGCGCGCTGGAGCAAGAGTTTGGTGCGGTCATCGTCAACCGGGGCCGCACCTTTGTCGGCTTCACCAGCGAGGGCGAGCGCATGCTGGCCAGCGCCCGCCGCATGCTGCATGAGCAGCAACTCTTGCAGCAAGAGTTCAACAGCGTCACCGCCCGCCCGCAAGGCCCGCTCAACATCGGTGCTGTGCCGACAGCCGAGGCCATCGCCGCCCGCTTTGCTGCCATGCTGCATGCCCGCCATCCCGGCATCACGCCGGTTGTGCGCGCCATGAGCTCGGTGGATATCGAAGCGGGGCTGGACAATCTCACCCTCGACATGGGCTTAGGGTTTACCGACCGGGTGCGCCCGGGCAACACGCCGCTGCGCACGCTGCCCCAGTACACAGAGCATTACTTTTTGGTGCGCAAAGGTGAGGCTTTGGGCGAGCAGGGTCTCCAGATCGGCCCGGCCATCACCTGGCAAGACGCTGCCGCGCTACCCCTGTGCCTGATGACGCCTGAGATGCACAACCGCCACATCGTGGACGCCGCCTTCGCGCAGGCTGGCGTGCCCGTTAAGCCTGTCATGGAAACCAATGCCATCCTCACTCTGGCCCTAAGCGCCGTCGGGGGCACGGTGTGTAGCGTCATGCCCGGCGCGCTGGTCGGCGCTATGCGCGCTTACCGCGAGCTGCAAGCCTGCCCCTTGGTGAGCCCCGAAGTGCGCACCCCCATCGGCTTCCTGGTGCTGCCCACAGACCGCATCTCCCGCACGCTGGATGCTGCTCTCACCCTGGCCCAAGACGCCGCTTGGTTGCGGCATGCGGCGGTGCACAGTGGGTTGTTGTCAGTTTGATTTTTTTGAATTATTGCTTTGCATCATTTAGTTTTTGAATGAACCCATGTCCCAACGCAATTTGACCCCCTCACTCGGGTGACTGACACTCACCGCATTGCAAAATTTTGCCCACCAGGAAGACCGATGAACCACCCCGCACCCCAGAACGAAGTCAAGGCTGTCGCCTTGGCCACCGTTGACGAATTGCGCGCACTGATCAAGCGCAAGAGCCGACTCAAGGGTCGTCAGGCCGATGAAGTGTCGCTGGACGAGGTGGTGGCGCTGATTGGCCCGAAGCCTGCCGAGGGTCACCGCCGCGACTTGTTAATTGAGAACTTGCACAAGATCAACGACGCCTACCGCTGCCTGCATGACCGGCACCTGGTCGCGCTGGCCAAAGAGATGAACCTGCCCATGGCTGAGGTGTACGAGGTGGCCACGTTCTACCATCACTTCGAGGTGGTGCGCGGTGACGATACGGCCCCCGGCCTGACCGTGCGCGTGTGCGACGGCCTGAGCTGCGAGCTGGCCGGTGCGCAAGATTTGCTGGCGCGTCTGCCCGCCCTGCTGGGCCGCGATGATGTGCGCGTGGTGGCGGCGCCCTGTGTGGGCCGCTGCGAGCAGGCCCCGGTGGCGGTGGTGCATCAGAATCCAGTGCTGCTGGCCACGCCTGAGGCTGTGGTTTCAGTGGTTAATTCGGCTCTAGCGCAGCATCCACATGCACAAGCAGCTACTAATTTTGTAGCAAGCGAGTTTGCTTTGAAGAGCGTGTCCCCAGCGACTGACGCGCAAGAAGTGGCCCCGGCCTACGCGGGCTACGCCACCTACCGCGCCCAAGGCGGCTACACGCTGGCGCAGGCCGTCAGCCAGGGCACGCAAGAGATGGAGTCCGTTATCAAGGCCATGGAAGACTCCGGCCTGCGCGGCCTGGGCGGTGCCGGTTTCCCGGCCGGGCGCAAGTGGCGCATCGTGCGCGACCAGCCCGCGCCGCGTCTGATGGCTGTGAACATTGACGAAGGCGAGCCCGGTACCTTCAAAGACCGCACGTATCTGGAACGCGACCCACACCGTTTCCTGGAAGGGCTGCTGATCGCCGCCAAGGTGGTGGGCATTGACGCCTGCTACATCTACCTGCGGGACGAATACCACGGTTGCCGCGCCATTCTGGAGGCTGAGATCAAAGCCTTGCAGGCCAACCCGCCCTGCGACTTGCCGCACATTGAGCTGCGTCGCGGTGCCGGGGCCTACATCTGCGGTGAAGAGTCCGCCATGATCGAGAGCATCGAGGGCAAACGAGGTGAGCCGCGCATGCGCCCGCCCTACATCGCGCAGGTGGGCCTGTTTGGTCGCCCGACGCTGGAGCACAACTTCGAGACCCTGTACTGGGTGCGCGATATTGTGGAAAAAGGCCCGCAGTGGTTCAGCAGCTTTGGCCGCAATGGCCGCAAGGGCCTGCGCAGTTTCAGCGTCAGCGGGCGCGTCAAGCACCCCGGCGTCAAGCTGGCCCCGGCGGGTATTTCGGTGCGGGAGTTGATTGACGAGTACTGCGGCGGCATGCTGGACGGGCACGAGCTGTATGCCTACCTGCCCGGTGGTGCGTCGGGCGGCATTCTGCCCGCCAGCATGGACAACATCCCGCTGGACTTTGACACCCTGCAGCCCTATGGCTGCTTCATCGGCTCGGCCGCCGTCATCGTGCTGGGCCACCAGGACAGCGCGCGCGCTGCCGCCACCAACATGATGCGATTCTTCGCCCATGAGAGCTGCGGCCAGTGCACGCCGTGCCGCGTCGGCACGGTCAAAGCCGTGGCGCTGATGGAAGCCCCGCAGTGGGACAACGAGACGCTGGAAGACCTGTGCCAAGTCATGGGCGATGCGTCCATTTGTGGCCTGGGGCAAGCCGCACCCAACCCGATTCGCTGTGTTCAAAAATACTTTCCCCAGGAGTTGGCCGTATGAACGCCCCCGCCAAATTCATCGAAATCATGCCGCAAACCGTGGACCTCACGTTGGATGGCCAAGCCGTCAAAGCCTTTGAGGGCGAGACCCTGCTGAGCCTGGCCAAGCGTGTCGGCATCAGCATCCCCCACC
>CANCAO010000293.1 GCA_947374105.1 Comamonadaceae bacterium
TCACCGGCGCCAAGCCGATTGACAAGGTCTATTACAGCCACTCTGGCTACCCCGGTGGCATCTCCGCCATCAACTTCCGCGACATGCAAGCCAAGTTCCCTGGCCGCGCTTTGGAAAAAGCCGTCAAGGGCATGCTGCCTAAAGGCCCCCTGGGCTACGCGATGATCAAAAAGCTCAAGGTGTACGGTGGTGCTGAGCATCCCCATACCGCCCAGCAGCCCAAAGTGTTGGAAATTGCTGGCATTTCTGCCGATGCAGTTAAAAGGGAGACCGCCAAATGATCGGTGAATGGAACAATGGCACCGGTCGTCGCAAATCCAGCGTCGCCCGCGTGTTTCTGAAAAAAGGCTCAGGCCAGATCGTTGTCAATGGCAAGGCTATTGAGAATTTCTTTGGTCGTGCAACCTCGATCATGATCTGCAAGCAGCCCTTGATGCTGACGAATCACGCCGAAACCTTTGACATCATGGTCAATGTGGCCGGTGGTGGCGAGTCCGGCCAGGCGGGTGCAGTGCGCCACGGCATTACCCGCGCCCTGATTGACTACGATGCAACGCTCAAGCCTGAGTTGAGCAAAGCTGGTTTCGTCACGCGTGATGCACGTGAAGTTGAGCGTAAGAAGGTCGGTTTGCACGGTGCACGCCGTCGCAAACAGTTCAGCAAGCGCTAATCTCACTGCAAGTTGCGCTTGTCGCAAACGCTTGCAAAACAGCGACCGTCAGAATGAGAGTTCTGGCGGTCGTTTGCGTTTGGGCTGCTAGACTCCACACCCCATGAGATTTCGATTGCTTCGCCGCCGCCTGACCATCAGTGCCCCCCGCATGGCGGTGCGCAGTGCGCTGCCTTGGCCTTTTCGCTGGGCCGTGATGGCGCTGGTGTTTGGTTTTTGTGCGGCCATTGGTCTGTGGGCGTTTCAGTTTGGCAAAGACATCGCTGGCATTGATGCCGATAGCGCTGAGCAAGTGGTGAAGTTGCGGTCGGAATTGAGCAGTCTGCAACAAAGACTGCTCAGTTTGCAGGAGGAAAGGGATAAGGCTGTTTCTGTATCCAACACATCCATTACGCAACTGACCACGGAGCGAGTGGCACAGGAGCGGCTGGCGTCTGTGAACAAGACGCTGGAGAGTGAAAACCAGTCTTTGCGTGCGGATCTGGGTTTTTTCGAAAAGTTGATCCCCTCTGTGGGCGGCTCTGGCATGGCGATAAGAGGTTTGCAGGCCGAAGTGTTGGCCAGTGGTCGCCAAGTAAAATGGCAGGTGTTGGTGATCCAGCCCGTCAAAGATGCGCCAGAGTTCAATGGGCGACTGGAATTGGTTTTTACGGGTGTACAAGGGGGCAAGCCATGGACGGCCAGCTTGGCGGAAGGGGCTCAAACCCTCAAGCTGCGGCAATACTCACGAAACGAAGGTCTGTTTGATCTGCCGGCGCAGACCCAGCTAAAGGGGGTCAGCGCCAAGGTGGTGGACGGTTCAGTGACCAAGGCAACTGCGTCAATCAAGTTATGACTGCCCCTAAGGAATCGCTATGTTCAATAAGAAAAAACAACCCGCCATCAGAAGCTTGATTGCTGACGGCACGCATATTGATGGCAATTTGCGTTTTACGGGCGGCTTGCGGGTTGATGGCGTTGTAGTCGGAGACATTCGCTCCAACCCCGAACAGCCGGGCATCTTGGTGATTTCAGAAACTGCGTCGGTGACCGGTGAGATTCATGTGGATCACGTCATCATCAACGGCACGGTCACAGGTCCTGTGTACGCCAAGGGCATGCTGGAGTTGCAGCCCAAAACGCGAATCACGGGTGACGTGCACTACACCGCGCTTGAAATGCACCAAGGTGCCATCATCTCAGGTCAGATGCGACCCCTGTCAGGGCCAGACGCTGAGGTAAAGCCCACACTAATGCTGGCGGCAAATCGTTAGCCGCTGAATGGTTGACTAAATTGTTGTACTATTAACTTAATCACGTTTTTTGGAGTCTCTCATGAGCGCCGTTGCTGAAAATATCCAGGCCGAAATGCCTACCCCTATCCTGTTTACCGATAGCGCTGCCGCCAAGGTGGCCGATCTGATTGCCGAAGAAGGCAATCCTGAACTGAAATTGCGTGTCTTCGTTCAAGGCGGTGGTTGCTCGGGCTTTCAGTATGGCTTCACTTTTGACGAAGTGACCAATGAAGACGACACCACCATGACCAAAAATGGTGTTTCTTTGTTGATCGACGCTATGAGCTACCAGTATCTGGTGGGCGCTGAGATCGACTACAAAGAAGATTTGCAGGGTGCCCAGTTCGTCATCAAAAACCCGAATGCCACCACGACCTGTGGTTGCGGCTCTTCCTTCTCTGCCTAAGTCTGCAGTCTTGGGGTGGCCTTGGTGTCACCCCCGGCAGCCTCGAGCTGCCGACACATGAAGCCCCTGAAATTTTGTTGGCACGGCAACAATCCGTGTAAGCGCTGGTAACATCGGTCGGTGATGCTAGTCTTATAAAAGACTAGCGCAGAGTCGATAACCAACTTTCAGGGATTATTCATATGTCACATCCCGTTTACGGGCAGTTTTTTGCTGTCTTCGCTTCTACCGTACAGGGAGCGTTCTGATGGCCAGCACCGCATACCTTCAAAAAGCCTACCTCGCTTATTTCGGGCGACCCGTCGATGCCACAGGCTTGTCTGCCTTCGGGGGTAGCGTGACTGAAGCGGCGGTTCAAACTGCCTTCTATGAATCGGCTGAATCTCGCGCACTTTACGGCACAGGTTTTGGCGTGAGTCAAATCAACGCCATCTACAACATGCTGTTTGGTCGATCGGCAGAGCAAGCGGGTTTGGACTATTGGGCCAACGAAGTTGCACGTGGTGCCTTGACCCCTACGGGCGCTGCCATGGGCATCTTGGCGGGTGCCTTGAATCAAGACGCCACGGCCGTGGCCAACAAGATCGCGGCCTCTTCGGCCTACAGCCTGGCACTCGACACCACACCCAAAACTTTGGCCTACGTGGGCGACGCCTCTGCCGCTTTTGCGCGAGCTTTTTTGGCAACGGTAACGGTTACGCCAGCCAGTGACACGGCGATTTATGCCAATGTTATTGCCATGCTTCAATTATTTAACACAGGTGGGACAACGTTTACTTTGACGTCTGGCATTGACAACATCAAAGGCTTTAGCGGCAGCGACATCATCAGTGCTACCGTAGTAGATAGCTGGAGTGCCTCAGACACGATTGATGGCGCCGCTGGTACTGACACGCTGAACGCAACATTGACAGGTACGGGGGTTCCCGCAGGCGTGACCGTCGCCAACGTAGAAACCATCAACCTCACCACCTCAGGTGCGGGTTTCACGATCGACACTGCTGCCAGTGGCTACGCCGGCTTAACACGCCTGAACCTGACGGATTCGGTTGCAGGGGCCATCAGTATCACGTCTGCAAGCACCACAGGTCTT
>CANCAO010000294.1 GCA_947374105.1 Comamonadaceae bacterium
GGCGGACTTACCAATTTGCCTCATGATCAGGAGTTGCGCTGGTTTTGTGGATGGACAAATCGGCCCCATCAAACTCTTCTTCTTGGCTCAGACGTAGCCCCATGGTGTATTTGAGCGCACCATAAACCATCACGCCACCGACCAGCGCCCAAGTCACACCCATGGCCGTGCCAATCAACTGGCCGCCCAATGAGACGCCACCCAAGCCGCCCAGCGCCTGGCTACCAAAAATCCCCGCAGCGATGCCGCCCCAAGTGCCGCACAGGCCGTGCAGCGGCCAAACGCCCAGCACGTCGTCAATCTTCCATTTGTTTTGGGTTAGTGTGAACATGAAGACAAAAATGCCGCCTGCCACGCCGCCCACCACCAGCGCACCCAGCGGGTGCATCAGGTCAGAGCCTGCACACACGGCCACCAACCCGGCCAAAGGGCCGTTGTGCACAAAGCCAGGGTCATTTTTGCCCGCTAACAGCGCTACCAGCGTGCCGCCCACCATGGCCATGAGGGAGTTCAGTGCGACCAGTCCAGAGATCTTGTCCTGGGTTTGCGCGCTCATCACATTGAAGCCAAACCAGCCAACGATCAAAATCCATGCACCCAAGGCCAGGAAGGGAATGCTTGAAGGCGGGTGGGCCGAGATCGCGCCGTCCTTACGGTAGCGGTTGCTGCGCGCACCCAACAAGAGCACGGCGGGCAGTGCAATCCAGCCGCCGACGGCGTGCACGACGACGCTGCCGGCAAAGTCATGGAACTCTTCGCCCGTCAGGGCTTTGATCCAGGCCTGAATGCCGAAATGCTGGTTCCAGGCAATGCCTTCGAAGAAGGGGTAAATCACGCCCACGATCACGCCCGTTGCGATTAGTTGGGGCCAAAACTTGGCGCGCTCGGCTATGCCGCCAGAGATGATGGCGGGAATGGCGGCTGCAAAAGTCAGCAGGAAGAAAAACTTCACCAGCTCGTAACCATTCTTCGCGATCAGTTGGTCTGCCCCCACCAGGAAGCTGGTGCCGTAGGCCACACCATAGCCCACCAGGAAATAAACCACGGTAGAAAGAGAGAAATCAACCAGAATTTTGACTAGTGCGTTGACTTGGTTTTTACGGCGAACCGTTCCCAGCTCCAAAAACGCGAAACCGGCGTGCATGGCAAGAACCATGATGGCGCCTAGGAGAATGAACAAGGTGTCTGCGCCCTGTTTTAGTGCTTCCATGTGAACCTCTTTGAGTTAAATGCTTTTTGTTGGTGCAAAAAATGGGTAATTTTAATTGCGCACCAAAATAAAGCAATAACTGCGCCAATTTGATGCATTTTGGATTTCAACGCTTGGGCATATACTTCTCATCAGCGCCGATTTGATCCAGATTGCGGGCGCCGGAGCCTTTGAGTTCCGAAGTTCAGCTAAAGACGGCAAGAGTGACCTCACCCGGTACCCGGCCCCGCCTAGCGCTGAGCCGGGTTTTGTTTTTTTGAGGTCTCTCCATAAAGCCATGTTGATCGCCACGCCCCAGTCCATGCACTTTGCTGCCGCCCTGCCTTTGCAGAGTGGCGCGTCGATTCGCGACTACGCCTTGAGCTTTGAAACCTACGGCACGCTCAATGCCGACAAAAGCAACGCGGTGTTGATCTGCCATGCGCTCAACGCCTCGCACCATGTGGCCGGGGTGTACGAGGGCCAAGACAAATCCGAAGGCTGGTGGGACAACATGATTGGCCCGGGCAAGCCGGTGGACACCAACCATTTCTTCGTCATCGGCGTCAACAACCTGGGCTCGTGCTTCGGCTCTACCGGCCCCATGCATGTGAACCCGGATACGGGCAAGGTCTATGGGGCTGATTTCCCGGTCATGACGGTGGAAGACTGGGTCAACGCCCAAGCGCGCTTGCTCGATGTGTTGGGCATTCAGACCCTGGCTGCGGTCATGGGCGGCAGCCTGGGTGGCATGCAAGCGCTCTCTTGGGCACTGCAATACCCGCAGCGCGTACGCCACGCCGTGGTGGTGGCCAGCGCGCCCAATCTGAATGCTGAGAACATTGCGTTCAACGAGGTTGCGCGCCGTGCCATCGTGACCGACCCCGAGTTTCATGGCGGGCATTTTTACGAACACGGTGTTGTTCCCAAGCGCGGTTTGCGCATCGCCCGCATGATTGGCCACATCACCTACCTGAGTGATGACGTGATGAACGAGAAGTTCGGACGTCAACTTCGTGAAGCGGTGGTGGGCAGCACAACGGGTTACAAGTATTCGACTCAAGACGTTGAGTTTCAAATCGAGAGCTACCTGCGCTACCAGGGCGACAAGTTCAGCGAATACTTTGATGCCAACACCTACCTGCTCATCACCCGCGCGCTGGACTACTTCGACCCGGCCCGTGCCCATGGCGGTGATTTGACTTCAGCACTGGCTCAAGCTGCGTGCAAATTTCTGATGATCAGCTTCAGCACCGACTGGCGCTTCTCGCCAGACCGTAGCCGCGAAATGGTGCAAGCCTTGGTGGCCAATGGCCGCGACGTGAGCTATGCCGAAATTGACGCGCCGCACGGGCACGATGCTTTTTTATTGGACGACGCGCGCTACCTGAACTTGGTTCGTGCCTACTTTGGGCGGATTGACGCCGAGTTGAAGACTGAGGCGAATGCGTTGAGCCAAAACCTGGCTCCAACAGAGAGCAGCACGCCGCAAGTGTTGGGCTCACTGGCGCATCTGGTGCCCCCCAACTCCCGCGTGCTCGACCTGGGGTGTGGTGACGGCGACCTGCTCGCGCAACTGCAAGCTCAGCGTGCCTGCACCGGCTACGGCATCGAGATTAACGACGCTCACGTGCTGGCCTGCGTGCAACGCGGCGTCAACGTCATCCAGTTCAACCTGGACGAAGGCCTGGCCATCTTTGGCGACCAGTCCTTTGACGTGGTGCTGCAAATCGCCACGCTCCAGCACCTGCGCAACACCGAAACCATGCTGCGCGAGACGGCACGCGTGGGCCGTCTGGGCATCGTCGCCTTCCCTAATTTTGGCCATTGGCCCAATCGCCTTGCTGTGCTGCTCGGGCGCATGCCGGTCACCAAGCGCCTGCCCTACCAGTGGTACGACACGCCCAACATCCGCGTGGCCACCTTCAAAGACTTCGAGGCGCTGGCACTTAAAAACGAGCTCAAGCTGCTGGACGCCTTTGGTCTGCAAGACGGGCGGGAAGTGCGCTGGCTGCCCAACGCGCTGGCCAGCACGGCGGTGTTCAAGTTGCAGCGTGACGGCACCTGATTCACCTGGGTTCTAGCGAGGCTAAATCCACGCAGTGGCAAGAGTATGCTCAAGCCATTGCGTTCAATGCGTCTTCGCCATGATCACCAAGCTCCACCACAACGCCTACCGCTGCCGCGACTCTGAAGAAACGCGGCGCTTTTACGAAGACTTCCTCGGTCTGCCCTTGGTCGGCACGCT
>CANCAO010000295.1 GCA_947374105.1 Comamonadaceae bacterium
CGATGGCAGCCAGCACCGCCTGTGGAACATGCCTGAGCACTGGCACAAGCCACTGCAACGCCACGGCCACCACAGCCACCGAGGCGATGGTGGCCCAGCCGGTGCGCGCCCCGGCATACAGGTTCAACGCCGAGCGCGAAAACGACGAACTGGTTGGGAATGCGCCACACAGACTCGACGCCACCTTGGCCAAGCCCTGGCCAATCAAGTCCTGATCCTGGTTCCAAGACACGCCCTGGCGGGCGTTGTCCACCTTGGCGCTGGCGACAGTCTCCAAAAAACTGATCAGCGTGATCACCAGCACCGGCACCGCGAGCTGCCCCAGCACCGCAAAACCGGGCCACTCGGGCCAATAAAGTGCCGGCATCCCACTGGGCAGCTCACCCACCACCCGACCGCCCATCTCGACAAAGCCCAGCCATTGGCTTAAGCCCGACGAACCCAGCACAATCAGCAGCACGCTGGGAAACGCCGGTTTCCAGCGGCGCAACGCCATCAAGAGCCCCAGGCTACCCAAACCAAAAGCCATGGTCGGTACGTGCAAGGCAGGACGCCACACAGCGCCATCGCCTGTCCAGCTCGGCCACCCCAGCAGATCACCGGCCTGTGAACCGATGATCAAAACCGCCGCCGCCTGGGTAAAGGCCATAAGCACCGGCGCGTTAACCAGGTTGAGCAGCCAGCCAAACCGCACCAGCCCCAGCAGCACTTGCAGCAACCCAGACAGCAAGGCCAGCCAAACCGCCAGCGCAACCCATTGGGCGCTTCCCGGCTGGGCGAGCGCAGCCAGCGATGCACTCACGAGCAAGCAACTCAATGCGGTGGGGCCCACCGACAGGCGCTGTGAAGCACCGAACAGCACGGCCACCAGTGCTGGCAGCATGGATGCGTAAATGCCTGTGACCAGCGGCATACCTGCCAGGGCTGCGTAGGCCACGCTCTGTGGGAGCACCATCAGACCCACCGTCAGACCGGCCAGCGCTTCGCCACGCAGTAAGGCTGCGTCAGGACGTCTCCAGCGCAGAAAAGGAAAGTAGCGGCTGAGTTCAGACATGAACCCTTGCGGCCACCGTGTTGCTGATTTCGTGTGGCATCAACGCTGTGGAAAATCTTTGCTGCTGTAGCCCAGACTGATCCCTGCATCGGCGGGAATGGGCAGCACGGTCTGATCCCAGGCGAGCCAAGCGTCCCGCATTTGGACCAGTCGCTCGGGCTCGCGTGCAGCACGGTTCGCACGTTCACGCTCGTCGGCAGGGATATTGAACAGGTACTCGTGCTCATCCACCTTCAGATACTTCCAGTCACCCACGCGCAGTGCGCGTTGCTGGCGGTGGTTCATGCGCCAGTAAAGTGGCCGCTCGAAGGTGGCGCTGGGGTCGCGCAATACGCCTTGCAGGGACACACCGTCCAGCGGATAGTCTGGGTGAGCCCGTCCACCCCCCATGTCCAGCAGGGTGGCCGACCAGTCCATGGTCATGCAGTGTTGAGGACTGGTGGTGCCTGCGGGGATCAACGCTGGCCAATGCGCAATCCATGGCACACGGATGCCGCCCTCAGTCAGGTCCATCTTCCCGCCCACCAAGGGCCAGTTGTCACTGAAGCGTTCGCCACCGTTGTCGCTCGTGAAGACGACCAGAGTGTTCTCCTCCAGCCCGTGTTCGCGTAGCGCGTCCATGACCCACCCGATGCCTTCGTCCATGTGGTGGATCATCTTGCGGTAGCTATGGATGTTGCCGCCGTCCAAGTGGAATAGATTCTTGGCGACCTCGGGCGCAATGTGCGCGTCGTCTCGCGTTTCCCAGGGCCAATGCGGTGCGGTGTAGTGCAGGCTCAGGAAAAACGGCTTGCCAGCCTTGGTATCGGATGCCATGCGGTGGATGTAGTCCACCGAGCGCCGAGAAAAGATGTCGGTCAGGTAGCCCACTTCCATGTGTTCGTCTTCGCCCAGGTAGAGGTCGTGGCTGCCATTGGGCGAGCAGTGCGTGAAATAGTCCACGCCACCGGCCATGATGCCAAAGAACTCCCCGTAGCCCGAGCGCTGCGGGCCAAAGGTGGGCGGGTAGCCCAAGTGCCACTTGCCAATGAGGGCGGTGTTGTAGCCCGCGTCGCGCAACAGCGAGGGCAAGGTCGGCACTTCGGGCGGAAGACCCAGGGCTGTATTGCCTTTGCTGCGGCTGCTGATCGGCTCGTCCAGCGCGCCGCGCAAGCGGTATTGGTAGCGCATGGTCATGAGCGCGAAGCGCGTGGGCGAACACACCGGTGAGTTGGCATAGCCTTGGGTGAACTTCATCCCACTTGCGGCCAGCCGGTCGATATGGGGCGAGACGGGGCCAAACTGGGCCTCGCGTGCGCCGTAGCAGCCCAGGTCAGCATAGCCCAGGTCGTCGCAGACGATGTAGATGATATTGGGACGTTGCATATCGGGTTTCACCTCATTCGGGGGTCATGCCAGTGGCCTGGATGATCTTGGCATAGCGGGCGCTGGCCTCGCTCAGGCGTTTGCTTGCGGCCACGCCAGTCAGGCCTTCGAAATTCAAATCCAAACTGTTGAGACGGCGTTGGACATCAGGCCGCTTCAGGGCTTCCATGATGCTTTTTTGCAGCAAGGCCACCACGCTGTCGCTCGTCGCAGCGGGCACCATGACCAAGTACAAAACTTCCTGCTCAAAACTCTTCAGGCCCAGCTCGCTCACTGTCGGCAGGTCTGGCAAGAGCCTGGATCGCTGCGCGCTGGTGACGGCCAAAGCGGTAATTTTTCCAGTCAACACATGGGGCAGCATGCCGGGAGTCGCCAGGTTCCCGCCATCCACTTCGCCCGCCATCAAGGCGGTCACTGCGGGCGTATTGCCACGGTACGGTATGTGGTTGATCTTCAGCTTAGCCTCATCCTTGAACATCTCCACGGCCAGATGCCCCGGGCTGCCGTTGCCCCCAGAGCTGAAATTCAGCATCTTGTTTTTGCCCAGCACCAAGAGCTCTTGCATGGTCTTGATGCCCGTGCTGGGGTGAACCCCCACCAACAGACCGGACGAGGCCATGATGATCACCGGTTTGAAATCGGTGGTCTTGAACGGCATCGTTTTGTAAATGTGCGGATTGACCGTGAACGTGGTGTCGATTCCAAACAGCACCGTATGGCCATCGGCGGGCGCGCGAGCCACCTCGGCCGCGCCAACATTGCCAGCAGCGCCTGCCTTGTTTTCGACAATCACCGGCTGCCTCAGTAGCTCCTGCAACACCGGCTGAACCGCGCGCGCCAGCGTGTCGGAAGGACCACCCGGTGGAAAGTTGTTGACCAAACGCACAGCTTTGCTGGGGTAGCTTTCGGCCTGGGCGTGGGCAAGGCCCGACAGGCCCAGCGCAGTCGCCACGAGGATTGCGGACGCCATGGTCTTGGAATATTTGAACGTGTGATTCATGACGGGTTGAACCTT
>CANCAO010000296.1 GCA_947374105.1 Comamonadaceae bacterium
CGCTGCTCAAAACCCCGAGAGCGATCAGCAGGCGATTGATTTAGAGAAAGCTGGGCGCTCTATTTTTTGAATGCGCATTGCGGCTCAATCCCCGCAGTTTTGGCAACCGACGACCATTTTAAAAAGTCCGTCTTAATTAAATTCTCGAACTCCAGCGGCGAACTGCCCACGGGATCTGCGCCTTCGGACAACAATTTTTCTCTGATTTCTTTGGTGTCCAAGGCTTTGACCATTTGCGCGTGAAGCAACTTCACAATGGCTGCGGGGGTTCCGGCGGGGGCTAAAAGTCCGTACCATTGAACGGCCACATAGCCCGGCACGCCGGCTTCCATCACGGTGGGCACTTCTGGCAGCAGGTTGAGTCTTTTGCTTCCTGAAACCGCTAAAGGGCGCAGGCGACCCGCTTGTATCAGCGGCATCACAGTCAAGGCATTGGAGAACATCGCATCGACCTGCCCGCCCAGCAAATCATTCACCGCGGGCGTTGTCCCTTTGTAGGGGATGTGCCGGGTTTGAATGTTGCTCATGTGATTGAACAGTTCCATGGACATGTGGGGCGAGGTGCCCACCCCGGCGCTGCTGTAGTTGAGCTTGCCGGGGGCGTCTTTCGCTAGGCTAATGAAGTCTTTCAAATGGCTGGCTTTGACATTCGGATTGACCACCAAAATATTGGGCGTGGTGGCCACCATCGAGATGGGTGAAAAATTTTTGATTGGATCGTAATTGACCGTTTTGTACAGAATGGGGTTGAGCACCAGCGTGCTTGGTACAAAAAGCAGGGTGTAGCCATCGGCAGCGGACTTCGCCACATACTCGATACCAATCATGTTGCCTGCGCCCGCTTTATTCTCCACGTAAAAACTCTGGCCAAATGCTTTGCTGAAGTTTTGCGCGATCATGCGCCCGATGATGTCCGTGCCGCCACCGGGGGCGGAGGGGACGACAATTTTGACGGGCTTGGTGGGGAACGATTGGGCGTGAGTCAGTTGAAGGACAGCCCCAAAAATCAGACTCAAACCCAAAGCGAATCTGAAGCCGAATTTGAGCAAATTGAAATGCGGCATAGCGACTCCCCTCGCCCTAACCCACCGCCGCCAATGACGAATGGGGCAGCGTTGGCACTTGCGCTGCGATCAGCACAAAGGCAATCGTGCACGGCACAGTGCCATGGTTCACCCAGTTGTGAATCGTGCCCCGTTGAACGATCAAGTCGCCTTGCTTCAAATGCACGGTCGTGTCGTCCAACACCATGTCAATCTCACCCGACATGACGATGGCGTAGTCAATCGTTTCGGTGCGGTGGTTGCGTGGCGCGACGCCCGGTTGGTACTCGACCACGCGAAAAACGGTTTGGTTTTTTTGGGTGACTGACACATCACGCAAGCCCCCATCCTCAGGGTCTGCGTTGTCCACCGGGAACTCATTGCTCGACCAGACGACACAACTGCTGTGCTGGGGTCGTCTTGAAATGATGTTTTTGCAAATTTCATCGACCTCAACAATCGCCTTGCCATTAATGTCATGGCCGGTGACAACACGTCTGATTTTCATGTTGAAAGTCCTTTTAAAAAACCGATGACTTGGTTTGAAATTTCAGCCTCATAGGACGCCCAGTCGGTGAATGAAATGATGTCCAGGTCTTGATCTTCAATGGGCAGTTGAAAGACGACGGATTGGGGGATGAGCTTGGCGGCATCCAGCGCATTGCGGCTGGCGTGGGTTCTGTCATTGCCCGGAATGATGAAAACAGGTACCTTGATGGCGCGCAATGTGGCTTCGTCCACCCCCATGACGGGGTAGATTGGGCCTTGGGTGAACAACTTCAACCAATGGCTTTGCACTTGAATGAACGTGGCTGGATCCATCGCCATGAGTATGGCTTCGTTCTCAGGGCGTGCGCGAATCCGCTCCTGGTAATCCGCCGTTTGGCAGACGGCCCGCATGCCGCCTTCTTGGGCCGCTTGGATGAATTGTCCGTAGTACTTGGGCGGCAAGCGCTTGGCCGCCGTATCGCCCCCCGTCACGCGGATCAACACCAGCGCTTTGACAATGTCTGGGTGTCTTTGGTTGACCAAAATGGAAAGTCGGGCGCCTGATGACGCGCCGCCAATAAAGGCTGGCGTTGCGTTCAAATGCTTTAACAAGGCCGCCAGATCGTCGGCCCAAATCTCTTCTTCTCCAGCACTGCCCGCGATGTGCACCTCGGATGCGCCGGTATTGCGACGGTCATGCAGAACGACCCGAAAACCGCCCGCAGCGATTTTTTCGGCGAGCGAGACGAACTCATCATGACTTCTTCGCCCCCCGGTATTGAGGGCAAACCAGGGGCCTTGCTCGCCGATGATTTGGTAAAAAATAGAGACGCCGTTGATGTGTGCGATGGCCATGGGTGATGCTGTTTAAAGGTTCAAGGAATTCACGCGTGATTACGGCGTAGCATCTGATTATTGATGTTTTCTAAATTTACGATAAAGCAAGCGCTTCAGGGGTTTAGCCTCACTGATTCACCTGTCCCCACACCTTCTCCAGCCGCTTGACGCTCACGGGTTGCGGGGTGCGCAGCTCTTGGGCGAAGAAGCTCACCCGCAACTCTTCCAGAAGCCAGCGCAACTCTTGCATGCGGACGTCCACCGCGCCTTTGCGCTCGGCTACCAAGCGCCAATAGCGCTGCTCTTGTGGGCGCAGCTCGGTCAGGCGTGTGGCATCGCGGGCAGGGTCGGCACGGTATTTGTCCAGACGCAGGGTGATGGCCTTGAGGTAGCGGGCGAAGTGTTGCAGTTGCAGCCAGGGCGTTTGCACCATGAAGCGCTTGGGGCACAGGCGTTGCAGTTGCTGGGCGCAATCGGCTGTGGCCTCGGGCGCGTTTTTGGTGTCTTTGATCTTGCGGGCGGCCACCGCGTATTCGGTGAGGATGGTGGCGGCCAGTCGGGCGACTTCAGTGGCAATCAAAGTCAGGCGGCCTCGACCCTCCTCGACCCGACGTTTGAAGTCGAATTCGTTGGCGGGCAAGGGCTCCAGCAGGAAGGCGCGGTCCAGTGCGACGGCTAGAATTTGCTCGCGCAGTTCCTCAATCGTGCCGCCGCCTCCACCACCCGATCCAGTACCCTCCCCCGTGCGCCCGACCTGCATGTAGGCCACAGCCATTTTTTGCAAGTCGGGGATGTTTTTCTCAAGGTACTTGAGCGCGTCCTTGATTTGCAGTGCAAACAGGCGACGCAAACCGGTGCGGTGCTTGGCGGCGGCGACTTCGGGTTCGTCAAAGACCTCAATGTTCACAGCATCACCCTGGTCGATCAAGGCCGGAAAGCCGATCACGGTTTGCCCACCGGCTCGGTTTGAGGATTGAATTTCCATCAACTCGGGCAGTTCACCAAAAGTCCAGGCGGTGTAGCGCTGTCCAGGCTTTTGAACGCCTCCCCCCGCTGGGGAGAGG
>CANCAO010000297.1 GCA_947374105.1 Comamonadaceae bacterium
CCGATCTGCGAGCGCGCCAGATCAACCCGGCTGTCAGCGCGCACCAGCCCCCGCGTGATGAGCGGCGCCACAGACACCCGGTCCAAGATCACCACATCAGCCGCCTCACCCCGCGCAAGCCGAGTCGGAATCGCCTCTGACGAGTCCCCCATCGACGGGCCGCGTGTGGTGATGAGGCGGTGGCCGCTGGCCCGCTCGAAAGCCGGAGCCAGCTCGGCATAGACGCCGTGAAAACCGGCGGAGATCATCACTCAGACATCAGCGGCTGATGCGCGGCCGTTTGTCGTCAACAGGCTGGCTGCGACCAGATTGAGTAAGTTTTGCGCCAGTGATTTTTGTTTCATGACTGCTTCGAGTAGGAGCAATGCAAAGAATTATGGATGCTGACAGGGCGACTCGTTACTGAAGATTCGCTTGAGAAATCACCCATGGCCACACTGGCTTAGGAGCGGACAGTCGCGATACGACGGTCAGACTGGAATCCAGAAGCCCTTTTCTCGGAATAGAACCAGACAAGTATCGACCACTGCCGGATCATAGGCCGTACCACGCCCGCGCTCAATCTCCGCAAGCGCCTTTTCTATACCAAGTTTTGCCCGGTAGGGTCGGTGCGAAGCCATTGACTCGACCACATCCGCCACGGCCAGAATGCGCGCCTCTAGCAGAATCTCGTTGCCCTTTAGCCCACGCGGGTAGCCACTTCCGTCCAGCCGCTCGTGGTGCTGGTATGCAACATCAGCAACCGGCCAAGGGAAATCTACTTCTTTCAGAATCTCGTACCCCTTCTCCGCATGAGCTTTGACTAAATCAAACTCCAGACTGCTAAGTTTTCCTGGTCTTGCAAGTATTTCTGCCGGAACACCAATTTTTCCTATGTCATGTAAGTAACCGGCAACTCTTACTCCTTCGATTTGAGCCGCATCCAACCCCATTTCTGTTGCAATTGCGACAGAGATTTCGGCCACACGGCGCTCGTGTCCTGCCGTATATGGGTCGCGCGCTTCAGTTATTGCCGTTGTCATCGCCACGGTTTGAAACCAACCTCGATTCAATCGTTTTAGGGAATCTTGGAGATCCGTTAGGGCCTTGACTTTCAATGCTTCGATTGAAAACATCTTCATTGCATAAGAAACGTCGCGCGAAGTCGTAATCAGCAGTTCTCGCACCTGCTCGCTAAATGCGTTGGGCACGTCGGAATACAAATTAAGCACACCGACAACCTTACCGTCACGAAATAACGGCAAAGCAGCAGATGAGCGCCAACCGAACCTCATACCACGCTCGTGCCAAGGCTCTGTCCTAGAGTCATTCTGAAAATCTTGACACCACACTGCTCTACTGTCACGGATAGCGACACCTGATGGCCCCATCGAAAATGGGCTTTCCGGATTGATTGATAGCGAAAGACCGTCAATATATTCGGAACCAGGACCGTACTGGGCTACAGCCCTTATCTGATCAGTTGAAGCCTCCACCATGCCGACCCAGGCGAGACGGAAGGGACCTGAATTTACTGCCGCATCACAAATTCTTGAGAACAGTTCATCTTCGCTAGTGCTAGTTACGATTGCCGAACAGACTTGATGCAACCCTCGATAAAGGAGCGCTAATTGTTCTGAATTATTCATTTCAGGCATTAAATATCGTTTAGCGTCCAGTTAATCCGAATATAAGGTCAGTTTAAATTAACCGACCGCTTTTCGGAAGACTGGAGAAACGTTTCGTCTCGAAAGCCGACAATAAAAAACCACCCAAAAATCCCCATCAATAAAACCTGCCTCCCAAGTGGGAAGAGCGGGGTTGATTGATATATAAATATAAAACTTTACGCAAGCTCTTTGATAACCTGCGTAAGTTGCTATTCATTAGATAGCAACTTACATCACCAACATCCACTCACACCCTCTCACCCCACCACCCGATCAAACTTAAATACCCCCGGCTCCCGCACAGGGTCAACATCGACGGGAATAGTGCTCTTGGGCAAAAAGTGGCCTTCCAGCAGCAGCTTCGACAGCGGGTTTTCTATGCGCTGCTGGATGGCGCGCTTCAAGGGCCGGGCACCAAACACCGGGTCGAAGCCGACCTTGGCCAGTTCGGCTATTGCCGCTTCTGACACCTCCATCGACAGGTCCATTTTTTGCAGGCGCTCGATGAGCACCTGGAGTTGGATGCGGGCAATGGATTCGATGTTTTTGGCGTCCAGGGCGTGGAACACCACGGTTTCGTCGATACGGTTCAAAAACTCGGGGCGGAAGTAGTTTTTCAGCTCGTCCGTCACCGCGTCTTTGATGTCTTCATACGGTTGGCCCACCATCGACTGGATATGCGCTGAGCCAATGTTGCTGGTCATCACGATGACGGTGTTTTTGAAGTCCACCGTGCGGCCCTGGCCATCCGTCAAGCGGCCATCGTCCAGCACTTGCAGCAAGACGTTGAACACGTCGGGGTGCGCCTTTTCCACCTCATCCAGCAGCAGCACGCTGGAGGGCTTGCGGCGCACGGCTTCGGTCAGGTAGCCGCCCTCCTCATAGCCCACGTAGCCGGGCGGCGCACCGATCAGGCGGGCGACCGAATGCTTCTCCATGAACTCACTCATGTCCACGCGAATCAGGTGGTCCACGCTGTCAAACAGGAAACCGGCCAAGGCCTTGCACAGTTCGGTCTTGCCCACACCCGTGGGGCCGAGGAAGAGGAACGAGCCTGTCGGGCGATTCGGGTCAGAGAGACCCGAGCGTGAGCGGCGAATGGCGTTGGCCACGGCGGCAATCGCTTCGTTCTGCCCCACCACGCGCTGGTGCAGCTTGGCCTCCATCTGCAAGAGTTTGTCTTTCTCGCCTTGCATCATCTTGGCCACAGGGATGCCGGTGGCGCGACTCACCACTTCAGCGATTTCTTCGGCTCCCACTTGAGTGCGCAACAGGCGCGGCGCAGCGCCTTCGCCACCTTTAGTGGACTCTTTGGCCTGGGCTTCTTTGAGCTGCTTTTCCAACTCTGGCAGCTTGCCATATTGCAGCTCAGCCACTTTGTTGAAGTCGCCTTTGCGGGTGAGTTCCTTGATTTGAAAATTGAGTTTGTCGATAGCTTCTCGCACCTGGGCGCTGCCCTGGGCACTGGCTTTTTCGGTCTTCCAGATTTCATCAAGATCGGCGATTTCTTTTTGCAGCTTGTTGATCTCTTCCTTGATCAGCACCAAGCGCTTTTGCGAAGCTTCGTCTTTTTCCTTTTTCACCGCTTCACGCTCGATCTGCAACTGAATCAGGCGACGATCCAGCTTGTCCATCACCTCGGGTTTGGAGTCCATCTCGATCTTGATTTTGGCAGCGGCCTCGTCAATCAGATCAATCGCCTTGTCGGGCAAAAACCGGTCGGTGATGTAGCGGTGGCTCAGCTCGGCAGCCGCCACGATGGCCGGGTCGGT
>CANCAO010000298.1 GCA_947374105.1 Comamonadaceae bacterium
AGGCCTTCCCGAGCACACCGCGCCTGATCGCCGATGCGGCCCACAGCGCCGAGAGCCATGTGCTCAAGTTCTTCCAGTACTGGGTGCAGACCACTTTGCACGCGGGCATCGCCCGGCTCGTCATGCTGGACTTGCACAACAGCCTGCACCCGGATGACCACGCTTACTTTCGCAGCTCGCGCGAGAAACAAATTCAAAAAACGCTGGAAGATTTTCAGGCCGGGCGCGAGACCCGCGTCGATGACTTCCGCAAGTCGCTCCAGCCGCTGCGCCTGGCCCTGGCCCACAGCCCGTTTGTCAGCGGCGACCAACCCGGCTACGCCGACTACCTGGCCTTCGGTGCCTTCCAGTGGGCACGTTTGAGCAGCCCTTTCAAGTTGCTGGCCGAGGACGACATCATCCACACCTGGTTTGAGCGCTGCCTTGACCTGTACGACGGCCTGGGTCGGCGCGCGCTTGCGGCTTGATTTCGATCCGAATTTATGCATCGAATTGGCCTGTAGCGCATTGTTTATGTGCGTAAGCAGCTATTAAATAAATAGCAACTACAGGTTGAAATGACCGAGCTGCTGCTGCCCAGCCCTCTGATCTGCGCCGTCGGCCTGCTGGCGGGCGTGCTGGGCGGTGTCATCGGCTTTGGCACCACCATTTTGCTCATGCCGCTGCTGGTGCACTTCTACGGCCCCACGCTGGCCGTGCCCATCATTGCGCTGGTGGCCGCTGTGGCCAACTTCACGCGGGTCGTGCTGTGGCTGCGTGCCATCGACTGGCGCGTGTGCGCGGTGTACAGCGCCACCGCCGTACCCGGCGTGGTGCTGGGGGCGAATACCCTGGTGCGCATCAACCCGCGCCTGATCGAGCTGATGCTGGGCGGCTTTCTCCTCCTCATGATTCCCGCCCGCCGCTGGCTGCGGCGGCAGACCTTTCAATTGAGCTTGGGCCACATGGCCGTGGTCGGCGCGGTCATCGGCTACCTGACCGGTCTGGTAGCCACCACCGGGGCCATCAACACCCCCTTCTTCCTTGCCTACGGTTTGACCAAGGGCGCCTACATCGGCACCGAAGCCGCCAGCTCCCTGGTCGTGCTGCTGGCCAAAGGCGCGGCCTTCCATCAGCTTGGCGTCATCGACCCCGCCGCCATTGCTCAGGGGCTGATGATTGGTGCGTTTGTGTTGGTCGGGGCAACACTGTCCAAGCGATTGGTGCTGCAATTGCCAGAGCGCTACTTCATCTGGCTGATGGAGGGGGTGATGGTGGTGTCTGGTGTGTCGATTTTGGGGATGGCTTGGGGGTGAGGTTTTGGCTTGGCGTATGAGGTGAGCGTTGCCATTTTTTTGAAATTGGCTTACCGTGTGTCTTACTTTATATGAGGCCAACCATGGAAACCATCACCCTCTCCAGCAAAGGCCAGTTGGTCATCCCCAAGGCCGTTCGGCACAGCGCACACTTGGCCCCCGGCGACGTCTTGTCTGTGCGCTATGTGGACGGTGAAATCCGACTCAAGCCCGTGACGGGGGTGCTGCCCACTTCACTGGACGAGGTGGCGGGTTGTCTGGCCAAGCCGGGGCGCAAGCCCCTGAGTGAGGCGCAAACCCAAGCCGCCGTCAAGGCCCAACTTAAAGCCAAGTTCAAGGTGGGGAATGCAGCCGCATGATCGCGCTGGACACCAACCTGCTGGCGTGCCTATTGCTGCGCGACGATAAAAAACAGCACGCGCGCGTGGTGGACTTGTTGGCCACCAAGCAAGAGTTCACCGCCCCGGTCACTGTGATGCTAGAGTTGGTTTGGGTACTGGAGGTCAATGATTGCAGCACCGACGACATCGTGCGCGGCCTGCATCTTCTGCTGGGCTTGCCCAACTTCAAACCGCAGCAAGCGGAAGCGCTGCGCCAGGCATTACTAGGCTACGCCCGGGGACTGGATTTTGCCGACGCCCTGCACCTGGCCCTGAGCCACAGCAGCCAAGAGCTGGTCACCTTTGACAAGGCCTTTGCCCGCAAGGCGGGCAAGCTGGGGCTGATGCCGACGGTGGTGGCGGTTTAGGTGATCCAATTGTCATTCAGGCCAATAAAATCAAAGTAAAAATCAATCAAGGAGGTGTCCCATGGTTTCAAAACAAATAACACCGGTGAACGCCGGATTCGAGTCTCTGAAGCAAACCAACGAGCACCATGCCGAGTATTGGCGTGCCCGCGACTTGCAAGCCTTGCTGGGTTACAGCCAGTGGCGGCGCTTTGAGCAGGCCATTGAGCGAGCCATGACCTCCTGCGACGCGTCTGGCAACCAGGCCGCCCATCACTTTGCCGGTGCCGGCAAACCGATCACAGGTGGCAAAGGTGCGGTGCAAGTGGTTGACGACTACCACCTCTCCCGCTTCGCCTGCTACCTCATCGCCCAAAACGGCGACCCCCGCAAGCCGGAGATTGCCCAGGCCCAGCAATACTTTGCAATCCAGACCCGCCGCCAGGAGCTGACCGATCAGGCCGCAGCGGACATGGAGCGGCTTGAGCTGCGCAAACAAACGGCAGAAGAGTTCAAAGCCCTGTCGGGTGCAGCGCAAGACGCAGGCGTGCAAAGCAAGATGTTTGGCGTTTTTCATGATGCAGGCTACAAGGGCTTGTATGGCGGCTTGGGTCGTGACGCCATCAAGCAGCGCAAAACTATCCCCGACAAAGACAATCTGCTGGACCGCATGAACGCCACCGAGCTGGCCGCCAACCAGTTCCGCATGACGCAAACCCGTGACAAGCTGGCGCGTGGTGTCAACAGCCAGTCTCAAGCCATCCAGACGCATGAGCAGGTTGGCAAAGAAGTCCGCGATGCCATCAAGCGCATCGGCGGCACCTTGCCAGAAAACATTTCCCCGGCCGAGCACATCAAGGAAGTGGAGAGGCGCATCAAACAGGCCATACCCAAACTCACGCTGGATGAGCGCGAAGCTGGTGGGTTGCTGGGCGGAAAGACCAAGTCATGATCGAACCCGCCATGGGAGGAAAAGAAAAAGTGCTCACGTATGCCGGGCGCAATGGCCGCGGCTTCAAAACTGTGGGTGACGATGTGCAGGCTCTGCCGGTCTGCGGCGCGCTAGACAAGACATCAGACGGAAAGATTGAGTTTCTGTCTGACGCGGTACGGGTAGTTTTTTTGCTCAGGGCGGCGTGATCATATGCCTTCGTTGTTTTTCGAAGCAGAGCGGCAAAAGTTCTTCCGTCCGCTCAGCGGCTCTCGCCGCGAGTTGTTTGTCGCTTGCCTGCGTGCCATGTTTGAGCGTCTCCACGGACCAGCTGCCGACTACGCGCACAACCTGACCCGCGACGTTCTCAAGGATCTCCTACTTCCAGTCGTACGCGACTTTCAAGACAAGGCCGCCCCGGACGCTGAGCAAGATGAGTTCAATACGCCGGA
>CANCAO010000299.1 GCA_947374105.1 Comamonadaceae bacterium
TAACTTGGCCGCGCCGCCCCTTTCTGGGGATTGACTCCAAAGCCCACACGGGCAAGGCCATGCACATTGTGTTGACGCCGGATGACACGCGCGCGGTGACCGCCGCCAATGACGGCACGGTGCGGGTGTGGGATGTTCAATCGGGTGAGCTGCTGCAACGTTTCTCGCTCCCAAAATTAGCCGATAACGGTGCGCTTTTGCGCGGGCTGGCCATGTCACCCGATGGACAACGGGTGGCGGTTGCGGGCTACAACATGCGGCGTGCCATCATGATCATGTCTTTGCAGACCGGGCAGATTGATCGTGTGATCACCCCCCCTGAAAACAACGTCATGCTGGCTTGGTCTCCAGACGGGCGCTATTTGGCAGCGGGTAAGTCTGCCTGGGAAACGGGTGGTGGTGTACGGGTGTACCAAGTTGACAGCGGGGCAGAGGTGTTCAGTGACACCGACTTCCCAGCGGTCGATGTTTCCAGCTTGCAGTTTCGCTCTGATGGTGCTTTGTTTGCCTCAAGCTGGGATGGGCGAGGGTCGGTCGTCAAACTCTACAAACCCGAGGGCAGCAGTTGGCGTATAGCCGCCAAAAAGGTGCCACGCTACGGTGATTTTCGTAATCGTTGGGATGTGGCCGGCAAATCACTTTTTGTGGGTGCACATACGAGGCTTGACGGGGAAACCTTGGAGGAGATGCCCCATGATTTTGATCGTCGTGGTGCTACTTTTTCACGCGTGATTCAGTCACCCAGTGGCCCCTATTATTTTGGCACGAGCTGGTCATTTTTTGAGGCCAATGGGTATATGCGCCGCTGGTCTGGCACGAGACGCATGGATGGCTCAGAGCAAATCAAACTCCCCGATCCGCGCGTTGCAGATATGGCGGTGACGCGCAGGGGCGAGGTGCTTTATGTATCCGACGTCGGCACGGTGGGCATGGTGGGCAGCGACTTTAAGTTGGCCTGGCGTGTTGCCCATGATGTGCCAAACCTTGACCGCCATTCTGACGCACTGAAAGTCACTGATTCAGGCTTGGTTTCTTTCCCCATTAGCACCGCAGATGGCCAGCGCGAGGTCGTTTTTAACCTGGCTTCGCCCGAGTACGTGCCGGCTTCACGGGTGCATGAGAAGTGGAAGCCGCCCTCTACCAGCGGCAAAGGCGTGGTGGTGATGGCTTGGGATGGAACCCAGGTGGGCACGATCAATGAGGCTCGGATTCCGCTCAAAGGCAATACGGAGCGGTCAATCAGTGTGGCCGTGCATTCAACGGACGGCACGGTGGCCGTGGGCTCCAATTGGGAGCGACTGTACAAAGTGTCATCCAGGGGAGAGCGCCTATGGGACAAATACCTTGGATCGAATGTGCAGGCCGTCAATCTGATAGAGGCGCACGACCTTTTGGTTGCATCAACAGCCAACGGCATGTTGTGGGTGTACCGGTGGTCAACCGGGGATGTGGTGATGAGCTACTACCTGCAACCGGTGAGCAAGCGCTGGCTGGCCATCAGTAGTCAAGGCTATTTTGAGGCGAGTGTCGGGGCTGAAGATATGGCCGGTTGGATCATCAACCCGACGTCGCAGCGTGTGGCCGATTTTGTACCGATGTCGCGCTTTCGCACCAAGCTGCTGTTGAGTGGCCTGGGACGTCAGGCGTGGGAGAGTCGCAAAGAGTCTGACGCCATCAAAATTTTGCTGAATCAGCGACCTGCAGCCAACAAAATTGCGGCGCAAACTGCCCCCTTGCCGCTCATGGTTCAAGAGCCAAATGCTGCGGCGCTAACGACCGAAGCCGCGCCCGCTAGCACGGCGCTCAACGCCAGTGCGGTTTCACTGGAAGAACTGCCGCCGCAGCTTGAAATCATTTCACCCGGCAATCAAATCACCACGGGCAGTCGGCAAGTGCGAGTCCGCTTCAAAGCCATCACACCCTCTGCGGCACCCCTGACGCGTGTGCGAACACAAGTGGCTTCGAGCTCGGTCTCCAATCGCAACCTCATGGTGGGTGCGGTGAGCAGCGCAAATGCCGAACGCGAGGTGGTCGTCGACATTCCCGCTGAAGACACCGAAATTCGGTTGGTGGCAGAGAACCAGTTTGGCGCATCCGTGCCCATGGTGATTCGTGTGGTCTACACGGGGCCTAGGCAGCAGGCTGCCAAAGGCAATCTTTACTTGTTGGCTGCAGGTGTTTCTCAGTACGACAACCCTGCCTACACCTTGGGCTTGGCTGCCAAGGATGCAAGCGATTTTGTATCGACCCTGACAGCTCAAAAAGGCGCGCTTTATGGTGAAGTGCATGTGAAGCAACTGCTTGACAAAGACGCCTCCAAAACCAGCGTTGAGGCTGGATTCGAATGGCTTAAAAAGAACATGACACCGCGTGACACGGCGATTGTTTTCTTTGCAGGACATGGACTTAATGACGGCCCGACTTACTACTTTATGACCCGGGAGGCGGACCTCAATCGCTTGGCGCAAACGGCGGTACCCTTTAACAATATTCGCTCCGTGCTGACAGATTTGCCAGGTCGGGTGATGATTTTTGTGGACACCTGCCACTCAGGCAACGTCATGGGCAAGGCGCTCCCACGGCAAGCCCGTGATGCGACCAATGCGATCAACGATCTGGCCAGTTCTGAAAATGGGTTGGTGGTCTTTGCGTCTTCTACGGGGGGACAGTTCTCTCAAGAAAATCCTGCCTGGGGCAATGGGGCTTTTACCAAAGCGGTTGTTGAAGGTTTACAGGGTGCGGCAGACTTCAAGAAGCGGGGTCGTGTGACGTATAAAGGGCTGGACGCTTATGTTTCAGACCGTGTTGATGAACTCACCCAGGGTGAGCAAACCCCGGTAACGCCGGTGCTGCAAGGGGTGGCAGACTTCACTATCGCTGAAGTTCGTCGTTAATTTGGTTTCGAATTCGTAAAGCGCTAATTATTAAAATTTTCCTCATGAAAAAATCAATTTGGGTGGCGGGCGTGGTCGTCTTGGCCTTGGCGGGCGCGGGCGGCTGGTGGTGGTCGCAGCGCAGCGGCGCTGACGCGGTGCAGTACCGCACCGGCAAGATCGAGCGCGGGGCTTTGCAGTCGGCCGTGTCAGCCACCGGGGCGGTGAGCCCGGTGACGCAGGTGACGGTGGGCACGCAGGTGTCGGGCCAGATCAAGGAGATCCTGGCCGACTTCAACGCCGAGGTGAAGGCCGGGCAGTTGATTGCCGTGATCGACCCCGAGACTTTTGAGTACCGCGTGCGCTCGGCCCAGGCCGATGTAGAGGCTGCGCAGGCCGTGGTGCTTACGGCGCAAGCCAATCTGCTGGCCAGCCGTGCGCAGGTGTCCAGCGCGCAGACCGATTTGACCGAAGCCCGCCGCACGCACGCCCGCAACCAGATGCTGGTGGACAAGCAGTTCCTG
>CANCAO010000300.1 GCA_947374105.1 Comamonadaceae bacterium
GTGGACCACATCGCCGCTTTCACCCAGCGCCCGCAAGACGTGGTGGGCATGCATTTCTTCAGCCCGGCCAATGTGATGAAACTGCTGGAAGTGGTGCGCGGTGCCAAAACGGGGCATGACGTGCTGGCCACTGTGATGGGTGTGGCCAAGAAAATCAAGAAGACTGCCGTGGTCTCCGGCGTGTGCGACGGCTTCATCGGCAACCGCATGATCGAGCAGTACAGCCGTCAAGCGGGCTTCTTGCTGGAAGAGGGCTGCACCCCCGCGCAGGTGGACCGTGCGGTCGAGAAGTTTGGCTTCGCCATGGGGCCGTTCCGCATGAGCGATCTGGCGGGTAACGACATCGGCTGGGCCATTCGCAAGCGCCGCTACGTGGAGAAGCCACATCTCAAATACAGCAAGACGGCTGACCTGCTGTGCGAGCTAGGCCGCTTCGGCCAAAAGACCGGCGCTGGCTGGTACGACTACCAAGCAGGCAAGCGTGATGCCATCCCCTCGCAACTCGTGGTGGACATGGTTGAGAAACACCGCAAAGATTTAGGCATCACCCCACGCAAAATCTCTGACGAAGAGATCGTGCAGCGCTTGGTGTATTCGTTGGTAAACGAAGGCGCGCACATTCTGGAGGACGGCATTGCCGCCCGCGCCAGTGACATCGACATCGTCTACATCACCGGCTATGGCTTTCCCATTTATCGCGGTGGCCCCATGCAATACGCCGACACGGTGGGCCTGTTCAACGTGGCGCAAAGCATGAACCTATTTGCGAAAAATCCGATGGACGATGCAGAATTTTGGCAACCCGCGCCCTTACTGGCCAAGCTGGTGGCTGAAGGCAAGTCCTTCAACTGAACAAGGAAAAAAATATGACCTCCGCATTGATCGTTTCCACCGCCCGCACCCCTTTGGCCAAGAGCTGGAAGGGTGCTTTCAACATGACCCACGGCGCCACCTTGGGCGGCCACGCCGTGCAGCACGCGGTGCAGCGCGCCGGTGTTGATCCGGCCCAGATTGAAGACGTCATCATGGGCTGCGCCAACCCTGAAGGGGCGACCGGCTGGAACATCGCGCGCCAGATTGGTCTTAAGGCCGGTTTGCCCATCAGCGTCTCGGGCATCACCGTCAACCGCTTTTGCTCATCGGGTCTGCAAACCATTGCCATGGCCGCGCAACGCATCATGGCGGGTGAGGGTGATGTGTATGTGGCGGGAGGTGTGGAAAGCATCTCTTGTGTGCAGCAAGAGATGAACCTGCATATGTTCCAAGATCCGGCCTTGAACAAGCTAAAGCCGGAGATTTACTGGAACATGCTGCAAACCGCTGAGATGGTCGCCAAGCGCTATAACATCAGCCGCGATGTGATGGACGCTTACGGCGCGGCCAGCCAACAAAAGGCCTGTGCAGCGCAGGCGGCTGGCTACTTTGACGCCGAGATTGCCCCGATCACCGTCACGGCAGGCATTGCCGACAAAACGCTGGGCTTGGTCACGCGTGAGGTCACCGTGAGCCGCGACGAAGGCACGCGTGAAGGCACCACGGTCGAGGCCATCAGCAGTCTGCGCTCGGCTCTGCCGGGTGGCTTGATAACAGCAGGCAACGCCAGCCAGTTCTCCGACGGTGCAGGGGCTTGCGTGGTGGTGCATGAGAGCGTGGCCGAGAAACAGGGTTTGAAACCCCTGGGCCGTTTCCTCGGCTTTGCCGTGGCGGGGTGCGAGCCTGATGAGATGGGCATTGGCCCGGTGTTCGCCATCCCCAAAGTGCTCAAACGATTGGGCCTGAGCGTGGGCGATATCGACCTGTGGGAGCTCAATGAAGCCTTTGCCGTGCAGGTGCTCTATTGCCGCGATAAGCTGGGTATTCCTGCCGATCGCCTCAACGTTAACGGTGGCGCCATCGCCCTGGGTCATCCCTACGGCGTGAGCGGTCAACGCTTAACCAGCCACGCCTTGATTGAAGGCAAACGACGGGGTGCCAAACGCGTTTGCATCACCATGTGCATTGGCGGCGGCATGGGCGCTGCTGGTATTTTTGAAGTACTTTGATGAATAAACCAACGGCAGCTGCAACCCCAACGCCAGCCCCCGTGCGAACGGCGTCTAAAAAAACTTTGCTGTGGATTCAACGACTTGTGTGGATCTATATTTACGGCGGTCTTTTGGCCGTGGTGATGGGCATCTTCGTCGCCCGCGCAGACATCGCACTGGCACGCACCATGCAAGGTGTTGGCTTGTTTTTTGTCATTCTGGGCATCGTTCTGATTTACGTGCGTTCACGGTTGAAAGAAACTCCATCGACTTAAGGCACACCCCATGACCCGATCGATTCAACAACTCTTCGACCTCACAGGAAAAACCGCCCTCATTACCGGTGGCTCTCGCGGCCTAGGCTTGCAAATGGCCCATGCGCTGGGTGAGGCCGGGGCTCGCATCATGCTCAGCGCCCGCAAGACCGATGAGCTGGAGCAGGCCGTGGCCGAGCTGCAAACCGCAGGCATTGACGCCCGCTGGACGGCGGCTGACTGCGCAAAAGAAGCCGACATCCACCACCTGGTGGACGAGACCTTGCAACGCATGGGCGATGTGGACATCTTGCTCAACAACGCGGGCGCGGCCTGGGGCGCACCGGCGGAGGACTACCCGCTGGCGGCCTGGGACAAGGTGATGAACGTCAACATTCGGGGCTACTTCATCCTGTGCCAGGCGGTGGGCAAGAAGAGCATGATTCCTAAAAAATCAGGTCGCATCATCAACATTGCCTCCATCGCGGGTTTAGCGGGCAACGCACCCGAGATGAATACCATTGCCTACAACACCTCCAAGGCAGCGGTTATCAACTTCACCCGCGCACTGTGTGGTGAATGGGGCAAGTACAACATCAACGTCAACGCCATTTGCCCCGGCTTTTTCCCCAGCAAGATGACCGCCGGCACGCTTCAATCTCGCGGGGTGGACAAGCTGGCGGCCCACGCGCCCTTGAAGCGTTTGGGTGATGATGAAGACCTCAAAGGCCTGTGTGTGCTACTGGCGTCAGACGCAGGCAAGCACATCACAGGGCAGGCCATCGCGGTAGATGGCGGCGTGAGCAGCGTGAAAGGGTCAGCATGAAAGGATCAGCATGAGCTTCGGTGTAGAAATTCCCTTTGTCACCCATTTGGGTTTTGAGCTGACGAGGTTCGAGGGCGGGCATTCCGAGATCCGCTACACGCCCAAGCCTGAGCACCTCAACTCCTTTGAAGTCACCCACGGCGGGGCCAGCATGACCCTGCTGGACGTGACCATGGCCACAGCGGCCCGCAGTGTGGACCCGGACATGGGCGTGGTCACCATCGAGATGAAAACCAGCTTCATGCAAGCCGCACGCGGCCCGCTCACCGGCAAAGGCCGTTTGATC
>CANCAO010000301.1 GCA_947374105.1 Comamonadaceae bacterium
GCGAGTATGAGCGCGCTGTGCGCGTGCACGAGCACCTGCTCTCACGTGGCGATCTAAGTCAGGCTGACCGCCATCGCGCTCAACATGCGCTGGCGTTGGATTACCTCAAGGCCGGGCTGCTTGATCACGCCGAAAAGGCGCTGCTCAAGCTCGAAGGCACGCCCTTTGAGCCGCAGGCACGCCTAGCCCTGCTGGCCAACTACGAACGCTCGCGTGACTGGGTTCAAGCCGCCGGCATAGCTGCCAAATTAAATGATACCGACGCAGGAAGCTTCAGTACGCGCCTGGCCCATTACCTGTGTGAACAAGCAGCAGCACCTTGGACCGCTGGCGACCTGACCCAGGCTCAAGCCCTGCTGGAGCAGGCTATGCGGATCGCTCCATCAGCCCCGCGTCCGCACCTGGAACTCGCTAACCTCTTGTCGCAGCAAGGCCAGCACGACGCAGCCTGCACCTTGCTGCAAGCTGCGCTGCAAGAAGCACCGGTTGCCACGCCCTTGATTGCCCCGAACTTGGCCGAATCGGCCGCAGCCTGTGGGCGCGCACCCGAGGTGCTGGCGCAACTGCGAGAGATTTACACCCAAGCCCCTTCGCTGGACGTGCTTGAAGCCATTGTCAAACTTGAAGCCACGACCGGCACACCCGATATGGCCGCACGCGACTGGTATGTGCGCCACCTGGAACGTGAACCCTCGCTGGTGGCGGCTGCCAAGTGGATCGCAGGTGAGAAGCTGGAGCACGAACAATTTCACCCCCAAGTGCAGCGTGCCTTAGACCATGCTGTCAAACCCTTGACGCGTTACCGCTGCGCTGCCTGCGGCTTCGAGGCCAAACTACATTTCTGGCACTGTCCCGGCTGTCAAGCATGGGACAGCTACCCTGCACGGCGTGTTGAAGAACTCTGACCGTGAACACCCCTCCATTTCTGTCGACTATGAACATCCCTTTAGAAAAAATTTCCAAAGCCCGTGTACTTGTGGTCGGTGACGCCATGATTGACCGCTACTGGTACGGCGCGGTTGATCGCATCTCACCTGAAGCCCCGGTTCCCGTGGTGCGCATCACGCGCGAAGAAGAGCGTATTGGCGGTGCGGCCAACGTGGCCAGCAATGTCGTAGCGCTAGGTGGGCAAGCCTCGCTGCTTACTGTCGTGGGTGACGACGATGCCAGCCACAAGCTCGAAGCTTTAGTAGCGGGCACGGGCATCACCCCCCATTTTGGCAGAGACCCAACGCTACGAACCACCGTCAAGCTGCGCGTCATTGGTCGCCAGCAGCAACTCATTCGCCTTGACTTTGAAAACACGCCCAAAAGCGAAGTGCTGTCATCGCAAACCGAGACCTTTCGCGCCTTGGTTCAAAGCCACGACGCCGTGCTGTTTTCCGACTACGGCAAGGGTGGACTGAGCCACGTCAGCGACATGATTGCGCACGCCCGTGCGGCCAGTAAACCCGTTCTGATCGACCCCAAGGGCTCTGACTACTCCCGCTACAGCCACGCCACCGTCATCACCCCCAACCGCGCCGAACTGCAGCACGTGGTGGGCGACTGGCGCGACGAGGACGAGCTGCGCGCCAAAGCGCAAAAATTGCGCACCGAACTCGGCCTGCAAGCCCTGCTACTGACGCGCAGCGAAGAAGGCATGACGCTGTACGACGATCAAGGCGAGTTGCATGTGAACGCCCAGGCGCGCGAAGTGTTTGACGTCACTGGCGCGGGCGACACCGTGATCGCCACCATGGCGACCCTGGTCGCCGCGGGCCTGAGCCTGCGCGAGGCCATGCCGCTGGCCAACCGTGCAGGCGGTATCGTGGTCGGCAAGTTTGGTACGGCCACCGTCAGCTACGCGGAACTGTTCGCCAACCCTTAAGTCGAACCCTCATCTCCCAAACTCATTCGAAAGACATCCGCATGACCCGAATCGTTGTCACTGGCGCAGCCGGTTTTATTGGCAGCAACCTCATCAAAGGCCTCAACGTGCGCGGCATTGACAACATCATTGCCGTTGACGATTTAACCCAGGGCGACAAGTTTCGCAACCTCGCCGGACTGCGGATTGCTGACTACGTGGACCGGGACGATTTCTACACCTTGTTTGCGGATGGGGCCTACGGCCAGGTTGAGGCCGTGTTCCACGAAGGTGCGTGCAGCGACACCATGGAACTAGACGGCAAGTACATGATGGCCAACAACTACACGCTGTCATGTGACCTGTTTCACGCCTGCCAAAAGCGCGGCACACGGCTACTTTACGCATCTTCGGCAGCAACCTACGGGGGCTCGGACACTTTTCGTGAAGAGCCTCCTTTTGAGCACCCGCTCAACGTATATGGATACTCCAAACTCTTGTTTGACCAGCGTATGCGCCGCGAATGCGGTGCCCGCTTCGAGCGCAGCCTGGCAGGTCGCTTAGCGCAAGTGGTGGGCTTTCGCTACTTCAACGTCTATGGCCCGCACGAACAGCACAAAGGCCGCATGGCCAGCGTGGCCTATCACCAGTTCCATCAGTTTCAGGCCGAAGGTCGCGTCAAGCTATTTGGCGAATACGGTGGCTACGGGCCGGGTGAGCAAATGCGGGACTTCGTCTTTGTGGACGACGTGGTGGCCGTGAACCTCTGGTTCTTTGACCACCCCCAAAAGTCAGGCATCTTCAACCTCGGCAGTGGAAAAGCCCAGCCCTTTAACGACGTGGCTTGCGCTGTTGTCAACACCTTGCGTAGTCAACGCAGCGAAGCCGCTTTATCGCTGGCCGAGATGGCCACACGCGGCTTGATTGAGTACGTGCCCTTCCCGGATGCCCTGCGTGGCAAATACCAGTGCCATACCCAAGCTGACTTGAGTGCTCTGCGGGCAACTGGTTGTGACCACGCCTTTGCCTCTGTGCAGACCGGCGTGGCTGACTACGTTAAGTGGTTGTCCAACACGGCCTGACGCCAGTTCGGCTTTGTCGCGATCAGATTTATTGTGTGTTGCTTGATCGAGCCCTATCACGTCAACCAAGTGAGGCTCAACCCCGTTGAGATCCAGGCTTCGATAGTGATTGAAGTCAATCTCTAAATTTAAACCCTTAGGAGTTCATCCATGTTGAAGAAAATTTTGGCTCTGCTTGCCATGTTGTATGCGGCTCTCAGCTTTGCTGCCGTTGATGTCAACAAAGGCACGGCGGCCGATCTGGACGGCATCAAAGGCATTGGCCCAGCGATTTCCACCAAAATTGTGGACGAGCGTAAAAAAGGCAACTTCAAAGACTGGAACGACTTCATCAGCCGCGTCAACGGCATAGGTGACAAAAGTGCAGCGAAGCTCTCTGAAGCGGGTTTGACCGTTAACGGCTCGGGTTTCGCTGGCGCAGCAGCACCTGCGGCTAAAGCCGCAGCCA
>CANCAO010000302.1 GCA_947374105.1 Comamonadaceae bacterium
TTGATTTCGCGTTTGATGAGCGCGGCGATGAAGGTGGAGAACGCCCCCACGGCAGCGCCTTCGGTAGGCGTGAATAAGCCGCCATAAATACCACCGAACACGATGATGAAGATGATGGCAATCGGCAAGATGCCCATGAGCGATTCCCGGCTGAAGGGCTCAGAGGTGTCGTGTTCTGGCGCATGGCCGGGGACCAGGCGTACGTAGATGGCAATGGCAATGATGTAGCCCACCATGGCGATCAGGCCGGGCACCATGGCCGCTGCAAATAGCTTGGCAATGTTTTGTTCGGTCAGGATGGCGTAAATCACCAAGGGGACTGAGGGAGGAATCAAAATGCCCAGTGTGCCGCCTGCGGCAAGCGTGCCAGTGGAGAGACGCCCTGAGTAGCCGTGGCGCTTCATCTCGGGTAAGGCCACGCCGGTGATGGTGGCAGCGGTGGCCACCGAGGAGCCGCAAATGGAGCCAAAAGCTGCACTGGCCAGCACCGAGGACATGGCCAGGCCACCCCGGAATCGCCCCATGACCGAGGCTGCAAACTGGAACAAGGCTTTGGAGATGCCTCCTTGCGTGGCGAAGTGTCCCATCAGAATAAAGAGCGGAATCACCGAGAGGTCATAACTGGCAAAGCGGGCAAAGGCCTGGGTGTTGAGCCAACTGCTCATGGGGCCCCAGCCCGCTTGCATGAGGTAGCCCACCGCACCGGCAAAAAACATGGAAACGGCAATCGGAACGCGAACGGCCATCAGCACCAGCATGAGGCCAAAAATCAACAGGGCTAGGGTGATAGGACTCATGCTGCGCTCCCTGCATTGGCGTTGTTTTTGTCGCCGCTCGATTCAAATCCCAGGGCTTGCAGCAGGCCGACCAAAGCGGTCAAGGCCAGCGGGGGCACCATCAGGGCATAAATGATCCATTCGGGGAAGTTCAACATCATGGTGCCGGAGTGGGTGTCGTACACATTGAGGCCACCCAGCGTGGAACGCCAGGCAAAAACACCGGCCATCAGCGCCATTAACAGGCTGCCAAATCGATCCATGTGCTTGATGGCCTGTGCACTGGCTCCGGTCGTGAAAAAATCGACCACGATGTTGCCGCGTTTGACTTGGCACCAAGGCAAAAACAGGGCAATGGCCGCGCCTGCGGCAACGCCCACCAGCTCAAAGTCGCCAGCCACGGTTTTGCCCAACACTTCACGGCCTAGCACGGCCATGACCGTGATCAGGGTGATCAGGGTCAGCACCACACCGGCGAGGATGGCGCAAAAAGCAGCCAAGGTTTCGATTTTTCTCACAAGAATTCCTCGTGTTAAACGACTTGCAAGCGGATGGGTGTTAGGCCTGCCACGCTGCCTTCGATCACATCACCTTGAACCACGGCGTTAACACCTTCAGGCGTGCCCGAGTAAATCAGGTCGCCGGGTTGGAGCTCCCAAGCGGCGGTAATGTGCTCAATGATTTCGCCGATGTTCCAAATCAGCTTGGACACGTTGCTGCGTTGGCGGTCTTTACCGTTGACCTGGATAAAGATCTCAGCGTTCTCGACGTCACCAGCTTGTGCTGCTGGTGTGATGGGCCCAATCGGTGAAGAATGATCAAAAGCCTTGCCAATGCACCAGGGACGACCGAGTTTTTTCATGTCGCCCTGCAAGTCGCGCCGGGTCATGTCCAGACCAACGCCGTAGCCATAAATGTGTTTATGGGCATCGGCAGCCTTGATGTTTTTTCCACCCGTGCCGATGGCTACGACCAGCTCAATCTCGTGATGGAACTCTTTAGTCAGACTAGGGTAGGGGAGATCAGCCGTTTCGCCTTCATTGACGATGACGCAAGTGTCGGTGGGCTTTAGAAAGAAAAAGGGTGGCTCACGGCCGGTGAAGCCCATCTCTTTGGCGTGCTCAACATAGTTGCGGCCTACGCAGTAAATGCGGTTAACGGGAAACCGATCTTTACTGCCTACGACAGGCACAGATACGGTGGCTGGGGGTTTGATAACGAAACTCATTGGGACCTTTCTTTCTTACATTTAATAGTAAGTATACGTATGAATAAAAAAATCGCACTCGGGTTTTCCCTTGCGTACTGAGCGTGCCAAAGGAGTCGATAAACTGCGACCATGTCGAAAAGTTTTGATTTTAAGCACGCCCCCGGGCACCTGATCCGTCGTGCGCATCAGGTATCTATCGCTATTTTCATGGAAGAAACGGCTGAGTTTGAAGTGACCTCGATTCAGTTTGCCATTCTCAATGTGTTGATTGATACACCGGGTCTGGACCAAGTCACGTTGGCTGGGCAGGTAGTGCTGGATGCAGCCACCTCAGGCGCGGTGATTGGCCGCCTTGAATCCAAGTGCTGGATTCGGCGTGAACCCGACGCGAATGATCGACGTCGAAAAAGACTGTGGGTCACACCTGAGGGCGAGGCTGCAGCACTCAAAATGAAACGCGTCGTGAGTCGTGTACAAGCCCGCTTGATGAGCCCGCTGGACGGAGTCGAGCAAGCTGAATTTTTATACTTGCTCGACAAGCTGGTGGCCGGTCATCAAAACCTTCATCCTGATTGAGTCTATGGATTTAGTTCAGCATCAAGCTGGCGATTTTGTCAATAATTCGTTGGGCAGAGTCTGAACTTGCTTTCGGGGCGCGAACGATAAACCTCACAGTGCTTTGGACAAAACCTTTGAACCAATCAGCAACTACAGGAAGCACTCGTCCATTGCCGACGATGACGTGCTTGAAAATCCGTATTTAGGTACTCGCCTCTTGTGAAGCTTCACTAGCCATTGAGAAGCTATCGCGAAAAGTGAAATAGATCGAGGTAAAGAACATGCTGCCTAGCAGCATGGTGGTGGGCAGCATGAGCACGCCCATCAGTTCAGGTTGACCCAGCAGTGCCGACACCATGATGAGCATAAAGCCAATGCCCAAAAACAGACCTAACCAAGTTAGGCTAAAAACAGTCATTGCCCCAAAGTTTTTCAAACAAGCTACGGCGCTGAAAAACAGGCTTTTGAGGGGGGAAATGCCGTGCCAGTGGACCAAAGCCGGGGCATGCCAGAACAACAGCGACAGGGGTAAGTACACGGTCATAGCCGCATAGAGGGCCAATTGAAACTCGGCAGACTGAATCATTTCGGGTGACAGATTGCCTCCGACCAAATAAAGCCGGGCGAACTGACCCCCATCGAGCAGGGCCGAAATGCCCAGCACAGCCAGAAAACCCAGCGCATAAATCACACCTAAAACCCACATGGCCCGCGACTGTTGTTTGCTCCCGCGAAATGCGCTGATCAGAATCAGAGGCATGGGGAATTTGCCCTGCTCGGCTTCACGCGTGGCAGCCATCAGCCCGAGCGTGGCCGCTG
>CANCAO010000303.1 GCA_947374105.1 Comamonadaceae bacterium
CCGCCACGCCTGCGTCCAACCCGCACCCAGCACGTGAGCTGACTGTCAGCAAATGCTTTCAATGCCACAGCGACAACATCTGGCGTGACCAACGCCAAGATGCGCGCGCCTGGGAGGCTGCGCTGTACCGCATGGTGGCGCGTGGCGCGGTGTGGACGGGGGATGACATCAAGATCATGGCCACTTTTCTGGCAGCAGACTACGGGCCGAACGCGCCCCGGTCAGCACCCGTTACACGCTAAATTACACCGGAGCCCTACATGAGAGATTTGGTTCACAACTACCTGTCAAAAGTCATTTCGCGTCGTGGTTTTCTTGACAACATGAAGACGGCAGGCATGACGGTGGCCGCCGCTGAGCTGGTGTTGTCGTCGTTGAACAATGCCGCGCACGCCCAGACCGCTGCACCGGGCCCCGGCGCAGCAGCCAACCCACCGGTCAAAACCTTCACCGGCACGGGCGGTGCCTGCTTTGCCGAGCAATTAATGGGCTGCGGTGTGAAGTACATCTTCGGTAACTCCGCCAGTGAAGACGCGCAGTTTTACGAGGCACTGGTGGATCGCCCCAAGCTGCAATACATTCTGACCCCGCACGAAGGTCCGGGCGCGGCTATGGCCGCAGGCTACATCAAAGCCTCGCAAGAACCCACGCTGGTGATGCAGTCCGGCGCAGTGGGGCTGATGAACGCCATGGGCCAGGTGTTCAACGCCTACAAAGAGCAGACCCCGCTGGTGGTTTATTCCTACCGCACTGAAAAATCCAAACAAGGCGGGCGCGATGCGTTTGAAGAAATCGCCAACCAAGAGCAGGTGCTGCAGCCGCTGACCAAATACTCGTGGATGGCACGCGGGCCATCGATGATTGCCGAGACCGTGCGCCACGCCTTCAAGACCGCGTGGACTCCGCCCAACGGTCCGACTTACCTCACCTGGCACTCCGACTACACCGACGAACGCACGCGCACCGAGATCATTGCCCAGAGCCACTTCGACACCCGCATGCGTGTGCGCCCCAACCCCACCGAGGTAGAGCGTGCCGCCAAGTTGCTGGTCGAGGCCAAGATGCCGGTGCTGGTGGTGGGTGATGAGATCTACAAAGCCAAAGCCGTGGCCAAGGTGGTGCGCCTGGCCGAGCTGCTGGGCATGCCAGTCACCCAGATGCGTCAGATCTGGGTGAACTTCCCCGAGGCGCATCCGCTGTGGGTGGGCAACGCGCCCGCGGGAACGCTGGCCTCCATCACCTGGCCGAAAAATTATGACGTAGCCATCAACATTGGCAACAAGATGCAGCACAACGGCGTGAACCCCATCGTGGGGCGCAACGTCAAGTTCATCGACATGCGCATCGACTACAACAACATGGGCAAGGTGATGGCCACCGACGTGCCGCTGGTGGCCGATGTGGGCCTGGGCCTGGACGATTTGCTGGCAGCGGTGGAGCAACTGATGACGCCAAAACTGCACGCGCTGGCCGCAGAGCGCGCTGCCGAGGTGCGCAAGTTCACAACCGAATCACGCCTCATCCGCGCGGGCATCGTCAACAACCCGGAGTGGAACAACTCACCGCTGATCGCCGACCGCGTGACCTGGGAAGTGGCCCAGTTCGCCGACCCCGACGCCATCATCGTGCACGAGGCGGGCTCAGTCGCCATGCACTCGTTTGGCTTCAATCCGGTGGGTGGGCGCGAGCTGTTTTTCTACTACGGCGGGCACTTGGGCTCAGGCGTGGGTACGGCCGCAGGCGTCAAGCTGGCGCGGCCCAACCAGCAGGTGATTTGTCTTGTGGGTGATGGCTCATTCTTGTTTGGCCCGCACGCGCTGTGGAACATGGCGCGCCTCGAATTACCCGTCATCACTATCGTTTACAACAACCACGCCTACGGCGGCCCGCACACGCGCACCATCGCCAACGCACCCTCGGGCCGCATGGTGGAGACCGGCCAGTACCTGGGCAGTTACCTGGGCAGCCCCGACATGAACATGGCGTCCATCGCCTCGGGCTTTGGGGTTAAAGGTGAGGTGGTGAGCAACCCGCTGGAGCTTAAAGCTGCACTGGCGCGAGCCAAGAAATCCACCTTCGACGGCAAGCCCTATTTGATCGACGTGCAAGTGGCGCGACGCGGCATCGGCTGGACGGACACACCGTGGATCCCCGACATCAAGGGCACGAAAATGCGCACGCGAAGGGTTTGAGATGCGGCGTTTAGTTTTGCTTCTCACCCTGAGCGCAGCCAGTCTGGCCCAGGCCGATGACGCCAGCCTGGGCCGCGATATTTACAAAGACTTTTGCGCCAGTTGCCACGGTCGGGATTTGGTCAGCACCGGGCTGGCATTTGACCTTCGCAAATTCCCTCAAAACGATGTAGCGCGTTTTCAAAAATCGGTGTTGGACGGCACGGCCAAAGGCATGCCGCCCTGGAAGTCGCAGCTCTCGGAGCAAGACGTCAAAGCGCTGTGGGATTATGTGAAGTCAGGCGGATAAGCAAGAGGACACATCGACCCTTCAGCCATCCAGCTCCGGGTAGCGCCGGAAGATGCCATCCTCGTTAAAAGGAATGCGACGTTCACTGCCCAGGTAGGCTGCTACACGGCGCTGTTGGGCCACGCGCGCGCGCAGCGCCAACACCAGCGGTGTCTTCTTCAAGGCACGCTTCGTCGCTTTAGGGAAGGCATAGAGCAGGCCCTCGACGAGCTGGAACAGCGACAGGTCAACGTAGCTCAATCGCGCACCCACCAGATGCTTGCCGCCTTGTTTGTCCGCTTTGGGGTTGCGCGCCAAAACCGTCTCTAGCCAATTCAAATATTTGGGAATACGCTGGGTTCTAAAGGCTTGGGCCGCCACGCTCGCGGCGGACTTCTGCTCCTCGTAATACAGGCCCGAACCCAGCGGGTGATGCGTGTTGTGCGCCTCGTTCACTGCATCCAGGATGGTGAGCTGGATTTGATGCGCCCACAGGCGGTCTGCTTCACTCGCACCCACCAGCTTCAGGCGCGGGCCCAGATACAACAGAATGGCGGCCGTTTGTGCGATCACTTGTTTGCCATCCACCAGCACCGGGCAGGCCAAGGGCGGGCGTGTGACGGACGCGTCTTGCAAGTAGTGAAACAAGGCGGGCAGGCCTTGCCCGTTGGCGGTGTCGCCGCGTGCCACGTCCACATAAGGCGCGCCCGCCGCTTCCAGTGCGAGACGGACAAATTCGCCGCGACCCTGAATGCCGGGCCAGTAGTGGAGTTGGTAAGTCATCGCATCTCCTTTAAGTAGGTCGGGGCGACTGTAAATCCAAATAGATGTCGCGCAATGCGTCGTCCTCGACAGCCTTGCCCTCCACAAAACCCAGGCGCTTCGCCAGTGCCCTCATGC
>CANCAO010000304.1 GCA_947374105.1 Comamonadaceae bacterium
GGCCTTGTCCGCTGGCCACGTTATCCACACGCATGGAGTCCATATTGTCCGGGCTCATGAGCGTCGGGCCGGGTAGCCAAGCCATCAGCTGGGCTTGCAGGCGGCCCAGCGCTTCGGGTAGCGCCAGAATGGGCCGCCCCCGGCCACGACGAACGCCACTAAAAGCACCCGCCAATTCCACCAGGGCTTTAAGCGTGAAGACCTGCGGGCCGCATAGTTCATAGGTGTGCCCTGCTGTACGGGGCGTGGCCAGGCAGTGAACGATGGCTTGCGCCACGTCTTCGACCCACACGGGCTGGAAGCGCGCCTGCGCACCCGCCAGTGGGATGACGGGAAACAGCTTTTGCAGACGGGCAAACAGATTGAAAAACTTGTCCTGCGCGCCAAAAATCACGCTAGGGCGCAGCAGGGTGAGTTGCAGGCCCTCAGCGGCCGCTTGTTTGAGCACAGCCTCGCCCTGCGACTTGCTGCGCAGGTACATCGAGGGGGCTTTCTCAGGCGCTTGGTCCTCGGCCCCCAGGGCGCTGACGTGCACCAATCGGCTCACGCCCGCGTCCAGACAGGCCTGCGCCAGGGCTTTGACCAACACCACGTGAGTCCGCTCAAAAGCCGCAGCATCACCGTGCAGAATAGCTACTAGGTTAATCACCGCGTCATGCCCGGCCACAAGGGCACGCAACACTGCTGGGTCATGCACATGAGCCTGCACGACGTCCACCTGGGGCAGGTGTTGCAGATGACGAGCATGTGTTTGATGCCGTGTGGGTAGTGTGATGCGCCAAGGCAGGGCCGCCAGTTTATTGCAGACATGGCTACCGACAAAGCCACTGCCACCCAGTATCAGTACGCGTTTCATGGCAGTTCCTCGGCAAGCACGGTTCTGGCTGGGCTTGATGACGTTACGGGTCCGATCATGCCCAGGCGCGCTTTGAGCGACTGGGGTTTGCCGCTGATGAGCGTGGCGTAGTTGGTGGTGTTGGAGAGCACTTTTTTTACGTAGTCGCGTGTCTCGTTGAAGGGCACGTTCTCTGCCCAGATGGCGGCCTCTAGCGTGGGCGCGCCGTCTGGGCCGCGCCAATTGCGTGAGCGACTGGGGCCTGCGTTGTAGGCGGCGGCGGCCAGCGGCATGGAGCCGTCAAAGCTGTCGAGCACCAGCTTGAGGTAGCCGGTGCCAATAGCGATGTTGGTGTCGCGTTCGGTGATTTGGTGCGGTTTGAAGTCGGTCAGGCCGATCTTCTTGGCCGTCCAGCGCGCTGTGGCGGGCATGACCTGCATCAGGCCCGCGGCGCCCACGCTGGATTTGGCATCCATCACAAAGCGGCTTTCCTGACGGATCAGGCCATAAACATAGGCCGGGTCCAGGCCGATCTGGCCCGCCCGTTGCACCACATCTTGGCGAAATGGCATGGGAAAGCGCTGGGTGACGTCCACCACGGTTTTGGTGCGCTCACTGGTATTGATGCAGCGGTCCCACACCTGCAAGTCGCACGCCATTTGGGCAGCGGCCAGCAACTCGCGGTCCGACATGCCGCCGCGCTGGTGCAGGCTAACGGTGTAGTTCCATTCACGCACGCCTTCGCTGCGCAGGCCGATGCCGATGGCAGCAAGCGAACGACGCAAGCCCAAGTTATTCAGTGCGGCTTCTTTTTCGGCGCTGCTCAAAGGCTCAGGCGCTGGCGGCAGGTTCAAGGGGCGGCCAAGTTCCTCTTGCGCAAGCTGTTCGTAAAAACCTTTGCTGGACGCAATGGATTGGTAAAAAGCCTGGGCTTGGGTAGCCGCAGCGGGTGACTTGAGCGCGAGCAAGGCCCGGGCACGCCAATAGATCCAGGTCGGGTCTTGGGCTTGCGTCTCGGGCATGGCGACAATCGCGTTGTGAACCTGCTGCCAGGCACCGGCGCGCAAGGCGGTGCGCACCTTCCAAGCCAGATGGTCGCTGTGCATGAAGTGGTCTTGCCCCTGGGTAAAGTAGCTCAGGGTTTCGTCAGCACGGCGCAACGCCGCTCGTTTGCCGATCACGCCCCAGACCCAGGAGCGCTCTTCGTCGGTAAGTTGGGCTTTCCAGCGCAGCTTATTGATTTCTTTGGCGGCTGTCTCCAAGTCCAAAGAGGCCAAGCGGATCAACGCCAACGTAACCAACTCTTTGGTGCGCGGGCGCAGCGCGGTGATTTTTTCGTCTAAATATCGGGCGGGGTTCAGGTAGATGGCGGCCACGCTGGCCACCCAGTCCGGGTTGAGCAAGCCCACCGCTTGCGTAGCAATGCGCGAGCGCTCATTCTCAAAGCCGAGCCGGGCGCGCTGCCACGCCACCAGTGGGGCCAGTTTTCCCGCTTTGAGCTGCTGATCGGCAGCGGCGGCACAGCCATCGTCGGCTTCTTTTTGGGCCAGCCAGAGTGATTGGATTTCCGCTGCTGTGTTGCTGCTTGCGTTACCCGTATTCGCCTCGCTCAACAAAGCGTAGCAGCGAACGGCCTTGTCATCGTTCATGCGGTATTTGGGGTACTCAGCGGCGAAGGTCGCCCAGTCACGCTGCCGCCCCAGTTGCAGCAGCCAATCGTTGCGTAACCTGTCTTCCTGGTAAGTGCCCGCAAAACGGTTTAAAAAATCTTGCGTTTCTTGTGTAGATGCAGTGTCCAGTCGGGTGCTGAGTTCCCAATAGGCGGCCCAGGGGGCGAGCACGTTGTTTTGTGTCTGTGGCAGCAGAGCACTCAGGCGCTTGCGGTCGCCGCGTTTAAAGGCCTGATTCATCTCCAGAATCACATCGTCATCAGGTGTGATGCCTGCGGCTTTGGTCGCGGCCAAGCCAAGCTGTGGCAACATCAGGCTGATCAAGAGGGCCAAGGAGGCCAGTGGGGCGAAAATAGGGTGAAACTGCATAGGGGAATTATGGACACTTCTGAAGAAAAAAAAGCGCTCGCCAAAAAAGCCCTTCGCAAGGACCTGATTGCGCAACGCCTTAACCTGCCCGATCGCCTACTGCGCATTGCCCAATTGCAACAAGTCATGCGCATCTGGCTGGTGAATCGTCCGGACGTGGTGATAGGCGCTTACTGGCCGATCCATGGCGAATTTGACCCATTGCCAGCCTTGCACCGCTGGAAGGAAGACGGCGAGTTGATCGACCAGCCCGAGCCACGCCGTATCGGTCTGCCGGTGGTCAATAAGCAGCATAAGACGCTGACCTTTCACGCCTGGTACCCCGGCTGCCCCATGGAAGAAGACGCCTACGGCATCCCCAAACCCAAAGACACCGAAGTCATCGTGCCCACCCTGCTGTTTGTGCCCTGCGTGGGCTATGGCCCCGAGGGCCACCGGCTGGGCTATGGCGGCGGCTTTTATGATCGCACCCTGGCCACGCT
>CANCAO010000305.1 GCA_947374105.1 Comamonadaceae bacterium
GCTGGCCTGCGCGCAGGCGCTCAATCACGCCTTGCGCGGCCTGTGCCTCGTTGTGCTGGTGCAGCGCGATAAGTTGGCTGCTGCTGCGGTCTATGCCATAGGCGCGCAGCAGGGTCTGGGTGTGGCGCGTGTCCTCGCAGGCCACGGCGTCCACCAGCTGCAGCACATGCAGCGCGCGCAGAGTGATGTCGGCCAGATTGCCAATCGGCGTGGCCACCACGTAGAGCGAGCCTTGGGGATAATGCTGCGAGGCGGCCGCGTCACGTGACGCGGCCAGGGCAGAAACAAAAGAAGCGTTCAATGGTGTTTCCTCAAACGAAATCGATAGCGAAAAAGCTGAGCCCTGGGCCCACCACCAAGCAAACGGGTGATGCGGCCGAAGCGCAAGCCTTGCGCCACTTGCAGAACGCTAATTTGCGCCTGCTGGAGCGCAATTATCGGACGCCCGGGCGCGGCGGTGGCGAAATCGACCTCATCATGCGCGCGCCCGACGGCACGCTGGTGTTTGTGGAGGTGCGCCAGCGCGCGGGTGCTCGCCAAGGAGGCGCAGCGGCCAGTGTGAGCGCCCTCAAGCAACGCCGAATCATCTTCGCCGCCCGCCACTACCTGATGCGCGTGGCCCAACCGCCGCCCTGCCGCTTTGACGTGGTCGCCATCGAGCCGCAGGGCCTGGTGTGGCTGCAAGGCGCTTTTGACGCCCAATAATGGGGGTCAAATTTCAATTGTTTTCAGCAACTACAGACCATGACGACAACACCGAACACTCCACGCCGATACCCCGTCGCTGAACTCGACGCGCTTGTACAAGCCCTGTTTTGCGCCACCGGCATGGACGCTGACATTGCACGCTGCGTGACCAACGCCCTCATCACCGCCGACTGCATGGGCCACGGCACGCACGGCCTGGCGCTGGCCCCTTGGTATTTGGACGCAGCCCGCAGCGGGGCCATGACGATCAAAGGCGACAAAACCGTGGTGAACGACCGGGGCGCTTGCATCACCTGGAACGGCAACCGCCTGCCCGGTGCCTGGCTGATCAACCAGGCCATTGACGTGGCTCTGGAGCGCATCGCGCAACACGGCGTGGTGACCGTGGCCATAGCCAACAGCCACCACACTGGTGCGCTGGCCGTGTACCTGCCGCGTTTGACCGAGCGCGGCTTGCTGGTGCAGTTGGTCAACTCCAGTCCCGCCGCAGCGGGCGTGGCCCCATATGGCGGCACCAAGCCGGTGTTCACGCCCAACCCGCTGGCCGCGGGCATCCCCACCAGCGGCGAGCCGGTGCTGCTGGACATCAGCTCGTCCATCACCACGCTCAACAGCGCCAAGCAGCTGGTGGCGCGTGGCGAAAAATTCCCCGCGATGTGGGCCATGGACGCCCAAGGCCAGCCGACCGACGACCCCGCTGCCGTCATTGGCGGTGGCGGCAGCCTGCTGCCCACCGGCGGCATGGACCACGGCCACAAAGGCTATGCCATGGCGATCCTGGCCGAGGCGCTGACGCAGGGCCTAGCAGGCTATGGCCGTGTGGACGCCCCCAAGAACACAGCGGTCGGCATCTACCTGCAAGTCACCGACCCGGCGGCCTTTGCGGGACATGATGCCTTCGTGCGGCAAACCGACTGGCTGGTGGATGCCTGCCGCAACAACCCGCCCCGCCCCGGCGTCGCCAAAGTGCGCCTGCCCGGAGAACACGCCCTGGTACGCCAGCGCGCCGCGCACACACAAGGCGTGCCGCTGATTGATGCGGTGATGGACGCGCTGCGACCTTTGGCGGCGCAGCAGGGCTTGACTTTGCCGCAAGCGCTGTGAGTCCTCAGACTTTCCCACTGGAATCAAGCACGCGGCTGAACGCGACAAATGGCCGTCATCGCTTTGGTAACGGCCCCTCCCATCCCTAACCCGGTGAACTGAAATGCAACAACAACTCCAAACCACCTTCTGCCTGCCCCAAGACGCCGAGCGCGCCACGCTGGTGGGGCGCGTCTGGGTCGAAGGCACGGGGCCGGTGCTGGTGAACGTGCGGCCAGATGGCGTGTATGACTTGGGTGTGGTAGCCGCCACGATGTCTGAGCTGCTGGAGCTGGCTGACCCGGTGACGGCGGTGCGCCAGCCGCGTGGCGAACGCCTGGGTGATGTCGCCGCTATTTTGAAAAATTCTGAACACACCGAGCGCCGCCCCGAGCTGCCCTGGTTTCTGGCCCCCTGCGATCTGCAATGCCTCAAGGCCACAGGCGTGACCTTCGTCAACTCGGTGCTGGAGCGCGTGATTGAAGAGCAGGCGCGCGGTGATGCCGCCAAAGCCGAGAGCGTGCGCCGTGCCGTGGTGGCCGTGATGGGCGACAACCTGGGCCACGTCAAGCCGGGATCGCCCGAGGCGGCCAAGCTCAAGGACGTGCTGCTGGCGCAAGGGGCCTGGTCGCAGTACCTGGAAGTGGCGATTGGCCCGGACGCCGAGGTCTTTACCAAGTCCCAAGTCATGAGCGCCGTGGGCGTGGGGGCCGAAGTGGGCATTCACCCGCGCAGCCACTGGAACAACCCCGAGCCCGAAATTGTGCTGGCCATCAACAGCCGCGCGCAGGTGGTGGGTGCCGCGCTGGGCAACGACGTGAACCTGCGCGACTTTGAAGGCCGCAGCGCCCTGCTGCTGGGCAAGGCCAAGGACAACAATGCCTCGTGCGCCATTGGCCCCTTCATTCGACTGTTTGACGAACACTTCAGCATGGACGATGTGCGCCGTTGCGATCTGCTGATGCAGGTCAGAGGGCCAAGCGGTTTTGTCATGAACGGCAGCAGCTCCATGAGCCAGATCAGCCGCGACCCGCTGGAACTGGTCAAGCATGTGATTGGCCCACACCACCAGTACCCGGATGGGCTGATGTTCTTCCTGGGCACCATGTTCGCCCCCACGCAAGACCGCCACGGCCCGGGCCTGGGCTTCACGCACGAGGTGGGTGACGTGGTGACGGTGGCCACGCCCACCCTAGGCATGCTGGTGAACCGGGTCAATACCTCGGATCAGATTGAACCGTGGACTTATGGTGTGCGGGCTTTGATGGGGGATTTGGCGCGGCGGCGTTCGAGTTGAATTCCGTTCGGTTCATGGGGTACAGGGCAGACTCACCCGATGAGGTGGGCTTGCTTCGCTGGCGTTGGGATGTCTGCTGCGCGGCGACAGTGAGAGACGGTTGCCGACCCGAAGCGGAAATATCAATCTTCAAGCCTAGCGACCGCTGTTCGAGCTCAATGACGATCTCTTGACAGACACACACCGCCAACTTGGCCGTGATGTGCCAACTCCCGCACCAAAAGCAAGTCGGCTACAAAAAGACGATGCTTATTGAGCGC
>CANCAO010000306.1 GCA_947374105.1 Comamonadaceae bacterium
GTGCGTATCGCCGTCATCGGCGGCGGCATTGCGGGCTTGGGCTTCGCGCTCTCATTGCACCAAAAAGGCATCGCCTGCGACGTGTACGAGAGCGTGCCCGAGGTGCGTGAACTGGGTGTGGGCATCACGCTGCTGCCCCACGGCATGCGCGAGCTGGCCGCGCTCGGTTTGCAAGCCGAGCTGGAGGCCGTGGGCATTGAGAATTTAGAGAGCGTGTTCTTCAACCGCTTCGGCCAATACATCTACCGCGAGCCACGCGGTCGTCATGCGGGCTACCCGCTGCCTGAGGTGGGCATCCACCGGGGCAAGTTGCATCGCATCTTGTTTGATGCGGCACTCCAACGCCTGGGGCCGGATCGCATTCACACCAACCACCGCTGTGTGGGCGTGACGCAGGATGCCGTCGGTGCAACTGTGAATTTTGTGCAGGGCAGTGACGGGGCTGCTATGCCCTCGGTACAGGCCGATGTGGTGGTTGCTTGCGACGGCATTCATTCCGCCGTGCGTCGTCAGTTTTACCCGGATGAAAAGCTCGCCTTTGCGGGCATCAACACCTGGCGCGGCGTGACGCGCCACAAGCCGATCTTGACGGGCAAGAGCTATATGCGCGTGGGCTCCATCAAGACCGGCAAGATGGTGATTTACCCCATCGTGGACAACATTGATGCTGAGGGCAACCAGCTCATCAACTGGATGGCCGAGATCGAAGGCGATAGCCGCGACATGAACGACTGGAACACCGGCGGCAAGGTGGATGACTTCATCAGCATCTTCAAAGACTGGAAGTTTGATTGGCTCGACGTGCCCGCCCTCATCCGCAATGCCGATCAGGTGCTGCAATACCCCATGGTGGACAAAGATCCCATTCCCCAGTGGACCTTTGGCCGCATCACCCTCATGGGCGACGCCGCCCACCCCATGTACCCGCGCGGCTCCAACGGCTCAGCTCAGGCGCTGATTGACGCACGCACGCTGGCGACCGAGCTGGCGACCCAAGTAGATGCCTTAGCCGCCCTGCAAAGCTACGAAGCCCAACGCCGCGAGGTTACCGCCCGCATCGTGCAAACCAACCGCAGTGTGCCGCCTGACTTCATCAACATCAAGGTGGATGAGCTGGCCGGTGACAAGCCTTTTAGACACATTGACGACTTGATCAGCCAGGATGAGCTGCGTGCTATCTCTGAGGGCTACAAACAGGTGGCCGGGTTCTCTCTGGACGCGGTCAAGACCGCTTGATGATTTGAAAATCAAAGCCTTGTATTCAGCAAACTTCCGATGTCCTCACCGAGGCTTAGCGCAAGTCGCCCCTTACAATCACCGCTTCGGTTGGGGCGTTAGCTCAGTTGGTTAGAGCAGAGGACTCATAATCCTTTGGTCGAGTGTTCAAGTCACTCACGCCCTACCATTAAAAATAGGCTATAATTCAAAGCTTCGCGGCTGTAGCTCAGTTGGATAGAGTACTTGGCTACGAACCAAGGGGTCGTGGGTTCAATTCCTGCCAGCCGCACCATAACAAAAGTGTTATAGAACAACAGCTTAGAGATCAAAAGTCTCTAGGCTGTTTTTCTTTGTGCGTTTGGTTTTTGCCCTCGTGTCCGAGCGGTGTCCGAAAACGCTGTGTTTTCCAATGGCTGGTATTGAGTCATGCTGGACAATCGAATCTATTTTGAAAGATTCGGACACATGCCTGAAGAAAAAATCTTTACCCTGAAACTGACGGCGGATGGACTTGAGGTCAGCACGCCGAATCCTGCACCGAAGAAGCCGGAGCCCAAAGTGTGCGCAGAATCCGACATCAAAGCGCCACGATGGAATCATTGGTATCAACGCAAGTTGGCCCGAGTCTGGAACGCCACGCTACTTGGCATGAACGTTGAGCCGTCGGGGGAGGCTCGAACTGCGCTGAAGATGCTCCATCCTGAGCGGTATCAAGTTTACTTAGATCGCCTTGATGTTGCCAAAACGCTGATGGGCTATGACTTGCCGTATTACGAAGACCACGTTCGTGAGGGCAATTCTGTCGGTGAGAAATACGTTGCGTTGGTCGATTACTACGAATTTACCTCCAAACTGGGTTGGGCAGACTCAGACTTGGATGCCATGCGGGAAGGTTTGCAAATCGACACCAAGCCTTCTAAGCCGCAGGAGATGCGTCAAAACCAAAAGAACAATCTGCTGGTTCTGCTGAACGAAGCGTTCCTTGTGCAGGTGCCTGACTACGATGTCAAAAAACCCGGCGAGACTGCAACCGCCATCCTCAAATGGATGTCAGACAACGACATGCGCAGCCCTATCCAGCATCGAACGCTGAAGGAATACATCACCGATGTGGCCGCCGCCATTGAGCAATTCGACGAGCGGGAAAAGCGAAGCCACGCGCGCATGGATGTTGACCGCGTTCAAAATGGATCAACCACTGATTCCTGAGATATAGGGCAACTGCAATTACCACTGAAGGACGGTAATTGCATTCGGCGGAAAACCGCCTAGAAATTATCGTTTAGCCATGTTCAACAACGTACCAGGAGTACTCAACATGGCTAGCGAAATCCATCAATCATTGCTTCGCAAACGCGAAGTATTGCGAATTACAGGGTGGAGCAATTCCACCCTCTATAACCGCATGTCTGACGGCACGTTCAAACGTCCGGTGCCAATTGGGCCGCGTCTGGTCGCATGGCCTGCCAATGAGGTCTATGCCTACGTCGAAAGCTGCATTGCTGCACGCGACGCGCTGGGAGGTGTGCAATGAAAACACAACAAAGCAAAGCCACGCATGTCCGCGCAAAAGGCACGTCCCCAGCCAAGCTTGTGACCAAAAAACTGGGCAAGCGTCCGCAGGCAAAGGCCGCAGTGAGTGTTAGCCAGAAAAGCAATTTCGTTGCCGCCGTAGCGAAGCGGAAGGCACCATCACTGGTACAAACCCAAGTTGAATCGGATGGTGAATTGTTCAAATTCATTGGCACAGGGCCTGCTGAAGGTGTCTACATGCAACTGGCTGCTGGCCCGAAGTTGCTCTGCCCGCCACTGAAACCGATGGGTCACGCAGTTGATCCTGATGGCAGCAATCCCGCGATGCTGTTGAAGCTGCGTAACCGTCTGGATGGTGTTGCGGACATTGAGATACCCATCGACGAGTTCAAGTCGCCGAAAGCGTTGTTAGGAACGCTGGTAAAAAAGGGCTTGGCTATCGACCACGAGTTGACGGGTACGCGTGCCGAGGCGATCCACATGTACTTGCGTGCGACCGTGCCAGACAAGACGTGGCTGCGTGTGAAGCATGACGGCTGGCTTGTTTTGCCGGATGGCTCGGATGGCTATGTGCTGGGTGAAGAGTTGTACTGTG